>NZ_BAOS01000017.1 GCF_002443295.1 Candidatus Scalindua japonica
AAATGGTTTCCCAGCCTTTGTTAACAGAGAAGGCCTTTGAACAGGCGCAGAAAAATGTTGTCTCGTTATCTTCCACAGCAGCTTCAAGCACGCCTGAAATTGCTATCAGGATGTTGTATGATAATCTATTTGTTATAAATCCTGGAATTGGATGGACGCTTGGTAACGCGGAGGTTATAAAACGGTTTAATCTTGAAGAGGTAAAAGAGTTTCATGGTAAACTTTATAATCCCTCAAATCTGGTTTTGACAATTTCAGGTAATCTTCCGATTAGTGATGTTATGGATCTTGTTAAGAGCTGTTTTGGCGGGCAATGGGGAGAAGCCGGATGGCAGCCACCGGCATTTAATCCGCAGCTCGGTATGTTTGACAGAACAGTACACCAGAAAATTGGCAAGTCACAATCATATGTCATCGTGGCAAACGGCTGTGAAGTCGAGGAGAAAGACCAACCGGCCCTGCACATCCTCAGTAATATTTTTTCTGACAGGCTTGCATTCAATCTTCGAGAAAAACAGGGACTTGCTTATTCCATTGGTACGCACTTTCCAAAATATAAAGGCGCACACTGGTATAATATTACAATGGGAACAAGACCGAAAAACATTGCAAAAGCTATTTCCGGTATTAAGGAGGAAATTCGATTAATTCGAGAGGCGTCTTTTGATGAAAAGGAAGTGCAACAGACAATCAACGCCGCTTTAGGACGCCGAGGCATGCGCCGTATGGACCGTGTCAGCCAGGCATATTATATAAGCATGGAGATACTTGACGGCAAATCTCCTGAAACAGACGAACAATACGGTGAAAAGTTGAAAGCTGTTACTCCACAGGATCTGGAACTTCTTGCACCAAAGATATTTGAGAATGACGATCATTTGATCGTAATAGCAGAGTAGTTCGTAAAACAATAATAATAATTTCTAAACATCAAACATTTGAATGTTTGACTACAGTTAACAATTTTAAGGAGGTTAGGATGAAGATCCATGTAGGTAATTTATCCAGTGAGATTACTGAAGATGACATACGGCAGGCTTTTGAAAAAACAGGTAAGGTTGATTCCGTTACTATTACAAAAAACAAGTATAATGGTAAATTAAAAGTGTTCGCATATGTTGTAATGGACTCTAACGAGGAGGGGAAGTCGGCAATTGACAGCCTGAATAACCAGGAGATAAAAGGAAAGATCCTCAAAGTTAGTGAAGCTCTTACTACAGATACAGAAGGTCCCGGTGGTAAAGTTGAAGGCAGCACAAAAGCCGGGTTTGGCGGCGGCAAGAGAGGATCCGGTGCAAAAGGTGAATTTGGCGGCGGCAAAGGATATAACAGCAGCAAAGGTGGCTTTGGAGGCAAAAAAGACTTTAGCGGCGGCAGAGGTGGACGAGGTCGCTGAAATCGAACACAACTTGACTAAACGCTAATAGCCAAAGGGGCTTCTTACTGTCGTTATGGTAATATGTAGCCCCCTAATTACCGGTTTTTTACCAATTTTAAGGACTACTCACTCAAGTTAAGTTCCCCGTCTGATTTAAACATTTCCGGAGAGTCCTTATCCTCTTCTTTAAAGGCCGCTTTCAAATTATCTATTCCATAAACACCATAAATAGCTTTTAACTCTGTTACAATTTCTTCCGTGATCTCATGGTCCTGATAATGGTCAGTAATTCCAAAGGCCAGTGCATGGGCAATACATTTGGGACATTCACACGTTCCAACTGTAGTATACGCAAATTGATTATATTCACCGGTACCGTGTGTTTCAGGAGAATAATGGCTATTAAAATATCCATCGTTAGGAACGTAAGTCAATTTCTTAACCAGGTCTTTGTATTTCATTTTCCTGCTTTCTAAATGATAATTAAATTGTTATTGATATCTTTTTTTAAGAATAAAAAAACCAGAAGCTGATATTTTTCAGTTATTATACACATATGTCAGCAAGTAACCATATCAAAATATTAGTAAAAGCTCATATTTTACCGCGGATACCCTGTGAACAAATATTACATCGGAACGTTAAAAATGTTTTATCAAAAAAGAATACATTGCCTGTATTTACTTTAATCATTCAAAATTTTCCTTCTTAATCTAATATTCTCATTGACACAACGGTCAATAATTCATATAGTTATAAGAGTTTTGGAGATAACCGTTTTAAGGCAAAAGACGTTCTCATATAGGTGTCACGTGGGCAGGAAGATTGAGAGATTGTATGATATTTCTAATCCAGTAATTGTCATCATGGTCAAACCCCTCCCTTTGCTTACCCATAATAGAAAACAGAAACTCTTGGATTCGGTTTTCCAGTTTGTTTCTGTTACTGTGGATTAAACTTTCTGAATTCAGGTTTTATTGGTTAAACCTCCAGATTATTGATCTAACAATATAATATATTGAAAATATAATGAGATCTGTTAATAATGGTTAATATTTTTTCAATTGGCTATTGTGTAAAAATATTTATATCATGGAGTATTTGAATGAATCAGTTATTTAATCTTGTTAGTTGTGGAGAAGTTTTTTGAAAGATATCAATATTTCCTACTTAAAACAACTCGAATCAGAGTCAATCCATATTATTCGTGAAGTGGCTGCTGAGTTTAAAAACCCCGTCATGCTCTATTCCATAGGGAAAGATTCGAGCGTAATGGTACGCCTTGCCCAAAAAGCCTTTTATCCCGGAAAAATCCCATTTCCTCTCATGCATATTGATACCGGATATAAATTTGAAGAGATGATTGAGTTTCGAGACTGGTATGTTAAGGAAATCGGGTGCCGGCTTATCGTTGAAAGAAATGAGCAGGCGATCTCAGAAGGCACACATCCACAAAAAATAGGAGTGGATAAATGTTGTGCTAAATTAAAAACTCAAGGGTTGCTTGGCGGTATAAAAAGACATCAGTTTGACGCAGCCTTTGGCGGAGCGCGCCGAGATGAAGAAAAATCAAGAGCAAAAGAACGTATATTTTCTTTCAGGGATGAATTCGGGCAGTGGGACCCCAAATACCAGAGGCCAGAACTCTGGAATCTCTATAATTGCCATATTAACGAGGAAGAATCAATAAGAGTATTTCCTTTGAGTAACTGGACCGAAATGGATGTCTGGTACTATCTGAAGAATGAAGAGATACCAATTGTTCCAATATATTATGCACAGGAAAGAGAAGTGGTTGACAGAGGTGGAATTTTAATTCCTTACGATGACATGGTCAAACTCAGACCCGGTGAAAAGGTGGAAAAAATTATGTGCAGGTTTAGAAGTCTGGGTTGCAGTCCATGTACAGGAGCCGTCAGGTCAAACGCCAGAACAATTGATGATATAATCAAAGAAGTAGAAGAGGCAAGCAAATCTGAGAGGGAAAATCGTATTATCGATCTGACTACGGATAGTTCTATGGAAGACAAGAAAAAGGAAGGATATTTCTAAACTATGGATTCACACACATCTCCAAATCATGCTAACTTGCTTAGATTCACCACTGTAGGCAGTGTGGATGACGGTAAATCTACGCTTATAGGCAGGCTTCTTTATGACACTCAAAATATTTTTGATGATCAGCTTGAAGCAGTCAGAAAAGTAGCGGAACGCAAAGGTGAAGAGGAAATTGATTTATCTCTTTTAACTGATGGGCTGGCTGCTGAGAGGGAACAGGGTATTACCATTGATGTCGCTTACAGATACTTTCAGACATCTAAACGAAAATTTATCATTGCCGACACTCCCGGGCATGTTCAGTATACGCGGAATATGGTTACCGGCGCCTCTACAGCCAACCTGGCCATTATCCTTATTGACGCGCGCAGAGGAGTCCTTGAACAATCAAGACGGCATGGTTTCATAGCTAGCCTTTTACAGGTTTCTCACATGATAGTTGCTGTCAACAAGATTGATCTGGTAGATTATTCCAAAGAGGTTTTTGACTCAATAGTTGAAGAGTATGATGAATATTCCAGGAAACTTGATATTAAAGATATTACTTACATTCCGGTTTCAGCACTTAAAGGAGACAATGTAGTCAGCAAAAGTGCAAAAACCCCCTGGTATGATGGTCCTACGGTGTTACATACGTTGGAAAATGTCCATATAGGTTCTGATCTTAATGTACGCGACTTCCGATTTCCTGTCCAATATGTTATACGGCCCGATCTTAATTTCAGAGGTTATGCTGGAAAGATTGTTGCCGGTTCGGTTAACCCGGGAGAAGAGATCGCTGTATTGCCATCGGGGCTAGTATCTAAAGTTAAAACTATCACAACAATGGATGGAGACCTTGAAGATGCACACGCTCCACAATCCGTTGTTATCACACTTGAAGACGAAATAGATATCAGTCGTGGAGATATGATTGTTCGACGACACAATCTCCCTCAAGTAGAAAATAATATAGATGTCATTTTATGCTGGATGGGTAATGACCCGCTTGAAATAGGCAAAAACTATTTTATTAAGCATACGACAAGAACAGTGAATGCCTGTATCAGTAAGTTAATATACATGTTTGACGTAAACACTCTACACCGCACTGATGCGACAGAACATAATCTTTTCTGTGAGCTGATAAAGACACCGCATCGTACAGATGTTAACACTTTACTACTGAATGAGATTGGACGTGCAGAGATAAAACTTACTCAGCCAATAATGTTAGATCAATATAATAAGAATCGGGAAACCGGTAGTTTTATTGTAATCGATCCTGATACAAACTTTACTGTTGGAGCAGGGATGATTCGGGGCGCTGTTCGAAGCATCGAAGAGACTATCCATGCCGAAGGAAAAGCGGAAGAGGAACTGCCGGTTAAAGTTGAGATTGAAAGAGCCCCGGTATCTCTAAAAGAAAGAGAAGAACGATATAAACATAAGACCGCAGTTATATGGTTTACCGGCTTATCCGGGGCAGGAAAGTCAACAATAGCCAAAAGCCTTGAACGCCTTCTCTTCAGTACGGGAATTCATACCGCATTATTGGATTGGGACAAACTGCATCATGGCCTGTGTAAGGACCTCAGTTTTTCAGATCAGGACAGAATAGAAAACATCAGAAGGGCCGGAGAAGTCGCCAGGGTTTTTTACGAACACGGTTCAGTTGTACTTTGTACATTTGTATCTCCGTTAAGATGCCAGAGAGATCAAGTCAAAGCCTTAATACCGGAAGGAAGATTTCTTGAGGTTTTTGTCCGTTGCAGTCTCCAGACCTGTGTGCAGAGAGACCCCAGAGGGCTTTATAAGAAAGCCATGGACGGAGAAATCCCACAATTCACCGGAATAAACTCACCATATGAAGAACCTCTGAACCCTGATATTATCCTGGATGCAGAATATAAATCCATCGAGGAGAACCTTAAAGCCTTGCTGGAAATGCTGAAAAGTAAAGGGATCATAAGAAAGTAAGAAATTAAAGTCCAGCACAAGTAATTCTGTAGAATTTAACCTTACCTGTAAGCACATACTTTAAATTTGCCATAATAATTTGTATAAACACGTTGTTATGAAAAAGCAAACCATCCAAGAAAAGTCCGTTTGGTAAACAGACTCTACAAAATAATTTATCTATTTTTAATTTCCCTTGTGCTTCTTCAACCATACTATTTGATATGGCTCCAATGTCAACTCTGTAGAGTTAACTTTTGTGTGTGTAATTATATCAATATAATGATCAGTCTGCTCACCCGGAAGAGTAATTTCTACACTATCTCCGGTAAAGTTAAATAGTGCCAGTATAGACTCGTTATCATCATCGGCATATCGTTTAATCGCGAATACTTTACTTCCCAGATCCGGAAACTCATATTTACCAAAAGGATTGAAGGCTTCTTCGTTTATCCTTATTGATAAGAGTTGTTTATACCTTTTGAAGAGAATCTTTTGTAAACTACCCTCTTCTTCAAGCAACTCTTTCAAATTATCATAATTTAATTTATCTCTGTTAATAGACCTGTTGATCCTCGTTTTTTTTACCGCTTCATGATAGTTCCTGGAGCCAACAAGCGAATGGAAATAGACGCCCGGCACGCCCGGCATTGCCAGCACAACTGCTTGTGAAAGCATCATCCGTTTTACTCTTATATTGTCATCCTCTTCCGGATGTGTCAACAAGTCAATATAACTGCAGTTTAACTCATAAGGAGATTCTTCCTCGTCTCCAATCGCCCTGTAAGAAGCAAACCCTCCATGACCTATAGAAGTACGCACTAAAAAACTCATCTCTTTGTCATCCAATATTCCGTTCACTGCCCTGACTCCAATACCATCATGGCTTGCCGTAAAATTAAAAAAGCAGACCCCATTACTTGGAAGTGTTAACTCTTTTGCCCAATTTGTGAGTTTCTCCGTATTAGATTTCAAAATAGAAAATGCAAGAAGCGGGGGAAGCGCAAAGTTATAAACCATTTGCGCCTCATCATCACCACCCCCAAAATATGAAATATTTTCACCATGAGGCACATTTGTTTCAGTAATAATTATAACTTCAGGCGCGACGGCATGCATTACTTCACGCATAAGCTGGATCAATTCATGCGTCCTGGGAAGATGGACACAAGGTGTTCCCAACTCTTTCCAAATATACGCAATCGCGTCAAGCCTTATAAGTGAAGCACCTTTCGCGATATAAAACAGTAATACGTCTAAAACCCTTAATAATACTTTATAATTCGCGTAATTCAGATCTACCTGGTCACTACCGAATGTTGTCCATATATTTCTGATTTTCCCCTCATCATCAATGAATTCGGTTAAAAGAGGTGAAGTTCTTGGCCTGACAACATTTGATAAATCTGTACTTGGATCAACATCGATAAAAAACTCTTCAAATGCAGAAAAACCTGCCAGGTAATTATTAAACCATCTGCTTAATTGTGACATATGGTTGATAACACCATCAAACATTATCCTATGGTTCTTCTTTATATTTTCTATATCTTTCCATGAGCCTTTGAGAGGACAGACGCCCTTATAGTTTACAATTGAAAAACCGTCATCTGATGAATACGGATAAAACGGTAGTATATGAACGGTATTGATAACATCCTGAACATACTCACCCAAGAATCTATATAAAGTAGCCAGAGCCGTTTCACCATGATGAAAAACCTGATCCCCGTATGTTATGAGAATAATATCTTTTTGAGTTAAATAGTATGGAGCACTTTTTACCTTTTGTTTATACTTATTGATAAGAGCAAGTATCTTCTCATAAGCCATGTCAGAGTCCTCTCTGGAATAAATAAAATCCAAAGACTCCTTAATCAGCTTTAATCTGTTTTCTTTGGTAAGACGAATATAGTGCTCTTTATTTGTCATTACATTAACCCTGAAGTGTCTCCAATGTTTCCCACCGTTGATAGGCGGTATCCAATTCATGGTTCAGTGCGGACAATCTTGTCCTTATAATCTCCGCCTCATCATTCCCCTTCTTATAAAACAGAGGATCACTCACTGCCTCATACAATTGGCGTTGCTCTTCTTCCAATTCCTCTATTCTCTGCGGTAAGGATGTTAATTCACGTTGCTCTTTATAGCTTAGCCTGCGATGACGTTCACTATTTTTATCCGGACTGGCACTCTTTAATCGAGACTGCTTCTTTTTGTTTTCTCCAACTTGTTTTCTCTGCCTGAGCCAATCATCATAACCTCCGACATATTCATTAACCTCACCTTCCCCTTCAAACACAATAGTACTGGTTACTACATTATTGAGAAATGTACGATCGTGGCTTACCAGAAGCAGTGAACCCTTATACTGCAATAGCAATTCCTCCAATAGTTCCAGCGTCTCTATATCCAAATCATTCGTTGGTTCATCCATCACCAGGACATTCGCCGGCCTGGTAAACAGCCTCGCAAGAAGAAGGCGGTTACGTTCTCCACCCGATAGAACACTGACAGTGGTACGTGCTCGCTCTGGAGAAAACAGAAATTTTTGTAAATATCCTATCACATGCAGCCGCTTGCCGTTTAATGCAATAAAGTCATTACCGTCTCCAACATTATAAAACACGGACTTGTCCTCCTGCAATTGTTCGCGAAGCTGATCAAAATAAGCAATCTGAAGATTTGTACCAAGTTGAATTGTTCCCTGTTGGGGGGTCAGCTCGCCAAGTAGTAGACGTATAAGTGTGGACTTACCAGCGCCATTTGATCCGATAATACCAACTTTATCACCCTTTATAATCGTTGTAGAAAAATTGTTTATTATTGGAGTGTTATCATACCCATATCCCAGTCCATCCACATTAATCACCTTTATACCGGAGCGTTCTGCCTCTTGTGTCTGCATTCGTACTGTCCCGGTTTGTGTACGTCGTTCTCTACGGACAGCACGCATCTTTTGCAGATCCTGTACTCGTCCCTCATTTCGAGTACGACGGGCCTTAATACCCTGTCGTAACCATATCTCTTCTTTTGCCAGTTTTTTATCAAAAGTCGCCCATTGTTTTTCCTCTGCATCGAGAACTACTTGCTTACGGGAGAGAAATGTTTCATAATCACACTCCCAATCAATAAGATCCCCCCTGTCCAGCTCAATGATACGGGTGGCTATTTTTTTTAGAAACATACGGTCATGGGTAACAAAGAAGATAGTACCTTCATATCGCAATAAAAACTCTTCCAGCCAATTAATTGATGCAATATCGAGATGGTTAGTTGGTTCATCAAGCAATAATATATCAGGATTACATACCAGACCCCTTGCAAGTAACACTCTGCGTTTTAAACCTGAGGAGAGGATTTTGAATTCAGCGTTAGCATCCAATTGCATCAGCGAAATAATTTTTTCTATCTGATGACTTTCTTTCCAGTCCAGGTCAACATTCTGTTGTGTATGTTCAGAGACCACATTTTTCAGTCCATCATATACTACATCAAATACTGTACCATTAAATCCCCTTGGAATTTCCTGAGGTAGATAAGCAGTACAAAGTCCTTTTTGTCGGGTAATATCACCTGTATCATGTTCCAACTCTCCATTAATCAACCGAAGCAAAGTTGTTTTTCCCTCACCGTTACGACCAATTAGACAAACTCTTTCACTGTTTTCTAATTGCAAACTTACTTTACCTAATAATTTCAGGCCTCCATAGCTGATACTAACTTTTTGCAGACTTAACAGTGCCAAGAATTTGCTCCAAAAAAAAATTTGTAGATTTTTTCAGTAGTGTCAGATTTAGTAGTTTGCGTATACTGTCTTTGTCACAGATTCCCGCTAATGCTTCTCTCTGTATGCCTTAGGCGGCGAACATTCAGGAATGACAGTTTGTGGCAAGGAGCAATAAGTATGTAGTGCAAAAACCTGACCGGAAACTATTGATATTGTTTGAAATTATAACAGAAACAATGTAAATTTACAAAAAAGGACACATCCAGTTAATTTTCAACTGGTATGTGCCACTTTCATCATATAACGTTACTCTTTAATTATTTTTTACTCTTGTATGTCTTGACAATAGCTTTCTTTTCAATTTTTTTCATTAAACGTTCAATATCTCCTTTTTTTGGTTCATTAAAAGTTTCACCAACTTGATATTGAAAAATTGTTTTAATACTTTCGTTATACATATCTTCTGTCAAACTGGTAAAGTCCAGCAACTTTACATCTGTATTACTCAACAAATAGGTAATTTGATCAAAAAGACTACTGGTAGCAACGCCTGAATGAACAAACGAATCTTGACCGAGGAACCCTTTAACTGTCTCAATAAACTCAAATAGCTGTGAAATTTGATATTGTGCGCCAATAATTGTTTTTTCCAGACTCTTCTTTTTAATCATAGAGTTCTTTGTGTAGTCAATAGACTGATCAGACTCTTTAAAAACCGTATTATTATCACTCCTCCTCCTGGATTTTATACGGGCTTCAATGTCATTTGCTTGTTCAATCAATTTATCAAATTCTTTTTCAATTTTTTCAAAATCTGATTGCTTACCATAATAAGTTGTAACTTTCAATTTTTTATTAAACACTATTAACTCTTCCAGAAACCCATCAAGCTCTTTCTGACTAAATGAGAGAAATTCACGGTCATTCTTAAATGTACTGATTTTGCTGATTTCTTCACTCTTCTCAATGATATTCTGAATACCTGTTTTAATATTAAGCACCTTATTAAAAGTTTTGTCCTGATCCATCTCCTGAGCAAGAGATAAAGTTGCACCTTCTTGTTTCATGGATGAGACATCCTTACTGTTTACAAACACTTCCAATTTATTGACATTGTCTATGAATTTGACATATTTATCCTCTTTAAATGGTTTGTCATGAAGGAGCGTCTGTAAATCAGTTAAAATGCCGCATATTTTCTTCTCTTCCTGCTTAGTCTTGAATTTTACCAGCTTACTTAATTTATTAGAAAGAATTACAAATTTGTTCTTTCTGTTAAAGAGGTCCTGGAATTGTTCTTGCACATCTTTATTTTTATTAATGTCTTTGATTAATTTTTTTAGTTGATCTAAAGCCCCTGACAAATTCGTGAGGTAAGGAACATTCTTTCTTGCTTCAATATATGCGTCTACACCTGAATCTGTTTTTAATCTGGATGTTTTACGAAGCCCTTCTTTAACTTGTGACAAAAGAATAAGTATATCTTCTTTCTGTTCAGTGGTTAAGGCATTTTCGTTATGCGAAACCTCATGTGAAACAGATTCTGGAGATGATTCTGCTGGGGAGGACAACAGTGATTTAGCACGTTCTTTTAAGGTTGCAACGAGCCCTCTGGCCGGTTTTTCAAGTACAGGTGCTTTTTTCTGAATATCATCCTGTTTAGTAGGACCTTGCACTGACATAGAGTCAAGATACACCAATAACTTTCTGAAAGCTCCCAGTAACTCAAGGAAATCATTTTTCAGCAATGAATGGTTTGGGATTGAACGAAATTCTTTCAATTCCTGGTAATTTGAGCTTAAATCGTCCTGTTCACTTTGACAGGCAAAATTGTGACCTGATAATTTATATTCCAGCTTTTCTATAAGTAACTCAACGGATTCCGCGCACTTCTGTAATAAGCCATATTCTTCAAGAAATTTAAAGTGAGCATCAAGCTTGTTTGTTGCAGAGTAAACATAACTATCATATGCGGGAAGGACCTTCCAGTTGTCTTTTTCTACAATATGTTCAAGCTTTAATACATCCATGAACAGTTCATTGTTAAATAATAACGGATTACCTTCATTGGTAAGATGATCAAATAGCTCTGTAAAAAGCCCAAGATTATCTATATTATCTTCTACTTCTTTAAGATCTTCTTCCTGCTCCTTAAAGATCCGGTATTGAAAATAGTGCTGTTCCAAATCCAGCATAATAACCAATGTGATAAAATGCAGGTTTAAAAAGACCTCCTTTAAACCAGTGCTGGTAAATACTTTGTTCGACGTTACAATTTCGTTTAATCTTAATTCACTTCCTAATGTTTTAGTTGTCAATGGTAAACCATTATGGATCAAATAACCTTCCAGCCTACCTGTGTATTTCTCCCGGGTTTCGGCAGTAGAAACCTGATTACATCCAATATCATCCGGTTCGAAATCACCCAATAGTTTTTTCTCCTTCTCGTCAATAATCAACATATTACTTGCACCCTTGGGAAGCCCTGTTTTACAATGCAACACTAAATGCTTTTTCATGAGAAATTGAATTAGTTCTTCCACTTCTGTTTCAGTAGCGGTGATATATGCATCTACAACACCACGTTCTTTATCAGTCTTGTAACAGTCAATCTTCCCTTTACGGAAAAGATGTTTAGTTATAATTTTAAGAGTCTTTTCAAAAGAGTTTCCAACAACTTCCCCGTTGAAACTGACGGCAAGAGATTTCAAGGGCTCTTCAATTACCGTTTTCTTAACCCTCTCTTTAATTTCAGCTATTTGTGAACGTACAATATCAGAGCTGTGAAACTTCTTTTCCAGCAATTTATAATAATGGTTATTAGTATCTAAGATTTTTGTAACAGTTTTGGTTTTGGTTTTCGTTTTGGCTTTCGCTTTCATTTTTTTCCCTTTAAATTATTTCTTTTCAACTTTTTGAAGCTGGTAACAAAACAATTATTATGTAGTATAATTTTACTTTATGGTTGCATGTAATCAATAATAATAATTAATAATGTCTACAAATATCATAATCTCTTTGACATAACAACCGATTTTTCTTATTTTTACGATACATATTAATTAATAACGATAAAAGAGTTTTGTTCATTAAACTCAATAACTCAGTTGTATTTATGAAAGGAAATAGTTGGAATTAGATCTTTATCAAATTGACACTTTTACCGACCGGGTTTTCAAGGGAAACCCGGCTGCAGTCATCCCGCTTGAATCGTGGCTTCCGGAAAACACAATGCAGTCTATTGCGCAAGAAAATAATCTTTCAGAAACAACTTTTTTTGTACCGACAGACAATGGATTCCATATTCGCTGGTTTACACCTGAAACTGAAGTTGACTTGTGCGGCCACGCAACACTGGCAGCAGCTTATGTACTATTAAATCTCTTTGATTATAAAAAAGAGAGGGTAGAATTTGAATCAAAGTCTGGTAACTTAACGGTTTTCCAAAAGGATGGCTGGCTTGTGATGGATTTTCCCGCACAATCACCTATCCCATGTAACATACCGGATGCAATAGTAAAGGCTTTTGGCAGGACACCGATTGAGTGTTTACAGGCAGAAGACTACACGGTAGTTTTTGAAAATGAAAGTGAGGTTTTATCAATTAAGCCTGATATGGTTTACCTGAAAAAACTTGATCTGCGCGGCGTTATCATTACTTCACGATCAAAAAAGTATGATTTTGTATCCCGCTTTTTTGCTCCTAACTTTGGAATAGACGAAGACCCTGTAACGGGCTCTGCTCATACCCAGCTCACACCTTACTGGTCAGGAAAACTGGGCAAAACAAAAATGGAGGTAAAACAGATTTCGCGCCGTGGCGGTGAATTAGTGTGTGAATTACATAACGACCGAGTACTGATTTCAGGAAAGGCAGTAAAATTCCTGGAGGGAAAAATAGAACTTAAGAGTTGACAACCACATTGGATTATTTCAATTAGAGTTAACGCTTGATAGAAAAACCATGAAAAATTACGATGTTGTCATCATTGGTGCAGGTGCGGCAGGGTTGATGTGCGCACTGACGGCTGGGCAGAGAGGACGTAATGTAATGATTCTGGATCACGCTGACCATGTGGGCAAAAAAATATTGATTTCAGGCGGAGGGAGTTGTAACTTTACCAATCTTTATCTTGAAGCAGAGCATTATATATCCCATAACCCACACTTCTGCAAATCAGCGTTGAACCGTTTCTGCCAGTACGATTTTATCTCGTTAGTTAAAAAGCATAATGTATCTTATCAACAGAGGCAATTGGGACAACTTTTCTGTAACGGAAACTCAGTCGAGATTTTAAACCTTTTATTGCATGAGTGTCGGCTTTCCGGTGTAAAGATCCAGAAAAGTTGCACAATAAATAACATAGAGAAGAACAACTCTTTTTCCGTTAAGACTAATTCAGAGAACTATACAACCCAATCACTCGTCATAGCAACTGGTGGTTTATCAATGCCAACAATTGGAGCTACCGGTTTCGGATATGATGTGGCAAAAAAGTTTGGACTCAATGTTCAACCCGGCCAACCTGGCTTGGTACCACTTACCTTCAACAACAATGACTTGAAAAGCTTCGGCGATCTATCCGGTATATCCCTAGATGCTGCTGTTTCCAGTAATGGACAATTATTCAGGGAGGCTATTCTGTTTACCCACAGAGGCCTGAGCGGCCCTGCGGTATTGCAGATTTCAAACTACTGGCAACCGGGAGATGAAGTTGCCATTAATCTCCTGCCAGATATCGATCTGACAGAAACTATTAAACAATGGCAGAAAGAACGCCCAAGAATGGAGCTGAAAAATCTGATAGGAGAATTGCTAACCAGGCGTATTGCAAAACGCTGGCTGGAATTATGGTATCATAATAAGCCCGTTAACCAATACAATGAAAAAGAGATCAACCAGATTGCCGATTTATTCCATGTATGGCGTTTCAGACCTGCAGGTACCGAAGGCTATAAGGTAGCGGAAGTTACTCGTGGCGGCGTTGACACGGAAGAGCTGTCATCCAAAACCTTTGAAGCGAGGAGAGTAAAGGGTCTTTACTTTATTGGAGAAGTTGTTGATGTTACCGGCTGGCTGGGTGGATATAATCTCCAATGGGCCTGGTCATCCGGCTACTGTGCCGGCCAATTTGTATAGAATTAGCTTATTTTAAAACATAAGGAGGATTTCCCCATGTTTATGTCTATTATCCAGAAAAGACGGAGTATCAGAAAATTTCTTAATAAGCCTGTTGAGAAAGAAAAGATAGACCTGCTTATTGAGGCCGGACTTCGATCACCTTCCTCAAGAGGATTTAATCCGTGGGAGTTTATGGTCATTACCGATCGTGATTTATTGGAAAAATTATCAGATTCCAAGATGCATGGATCTCAGTTTCTGAAAAATGCTCCTTTGGGAATTGTTGTATGCGCTGATCCCGAAAAATGTGATGTATGGGTCGAAGACTGTTCAATCGCCTCCACCTTTATCTTTCTGGCAGCAGAATCACTTGGGTTGAGAAGCTGCTGGATACAGATCAGGGAGAGGATGCATAACGAAACGATAACCTCCGAAAAATATGTTTCAAACACATTGGAAATTCCATCAAGATTGAATGTGGAATCAATTATCGCCATTGGCTACCCGGATGAAACAAAATCTTTTCATAAGAAGGAAGAACTCCAATTTGCAAAAGTATATTACAATCAATACGGAAAACCTTATTGTAAACAAACATAACACATATGGCGATCTTTGAAGTTATCCCTGCGGCAGAGTTAATTCCAAAGCTAAGTAACGACTGTTTACTTACAAATGAATTTTCTAAAATCTTATTTTTATCAAGTTCAGGATGTCACATTTGATGCCTTTTCACTTTTTCATTCTACTACTGTCCGGACTTTCCACTGACCCCTTTTCCTGTCTGGACTCCTCACGAAAGTGAGGAAAATATTCAAACGGAAAGGCCAGGCGTCACAAACTACAGACCCAGCTCTCGCCGGGATTCCAGTCAGGGTTATTACCATTACATCAATAAGGAAACCAGGAAGGACAGGAAAAATAGTGAATACTTTATTTTTTACCTGGTAGTAACTGCTTAAATACGAGGACTGACATTTTTTCTTTCCCTTTTTACTGCTTGAATCAAGTAGGGTTAGATCTTGAAAGCAGATTGCGCAATGCTGCTTTATTTACTGCACTTGTACATGCTCCAAACATCTCTCCTATTTCTTTATTCTTTAACCCTGTATACATTTTCAATATTCTTATATCTTCCCTGAAAAAGATGTCCACTGCGTTTATGATTGCGATTGTAATAGACGCCAGACAGAGACCCTGTTTAAATGAAAAAACTTCGTAACGCTTCATATTTCTTATGAGTAGACAAATCTTGCCCGTTGTTTTAGATGTGAAAAGAATTTCAATCCTATTGACATGGTAATGACCGTCCACCGATGCGCCTCTATCGAAGCCGTTCGGTTACTTACACCGCTTCTTCCTCCATCCTAAATCTAAAGTCAAATCTACTGGCAAAAGATATCACCAAAATTTTGCGGGGTAAATATATCCTGTTGAGAATGAAATATCCTTTTCGTCTCAGCACAAGGGGGGGGGGGTATCTCAGCGCTATCGGGTGGTCTAAAAACGCTGTTGAGTGATAGCCATCTCGATGAAGATACTTACCAAAGAATTCAAGATATTGTGACTTATTTCTCTAAACAATACAAAATAAAATATAGCGTTCGCGGAATAATCGACTTGCTTCATAGATTAGGCTATACATATAAAAAACCGAAAACCCTTTCGCAATGAGTATAACTCAATTTTCTTCAAAATTGCCACGTTATATTAAAATATACACTACGTTCGACTTCGGTTGCGTCAATGCTATTAACAGCTGCGAACTCAGGGTGTTGATCATCAAGTATATTTTTCATGCCAACACTCATTTCAAGAGAATCGGTTCCATGCCAGCCAAGTCGCGTATCAAGACGAAAATAACTAGGAATATTTCCGGTATCGAGATTGTCAACATAATAAAGTGATGTATCAAACTCCAGTTTAAAAGGAAGATCCAGATAAGAACGAATCTGGGCTTGGCTATTTGGTTTAATGCCTTCATGCTCGATGTCTGCTCCAATACTGTTACTTCCTTTAACTAGTTTTAGCTTCATATGAAGATAGGTATATCCAACATATAACTTCCAACGATCTGTTACATTCCAGTCTGTAGAAATCTCCACACCGTATGTTTCACCCTTCATTTTATTGTCAACAAAGGTTGGAAAGATGGTATTTGTTGGATTATTTGGATTGGGAAAACGTACTCCTGTCTCAGTAGTTTCTAGTGCATCGTAAGAGTTATAAAACGTTGCAATGTCAATTGAAAGACGTTTTGCAGGTTGAATACGGTATCCAAGTTCGGAAGCAATAAGATTTTCTGAGTGAAAATCGTGGCTACCAAGAACTTGAACAGTACCAGTGGTAACGAAACCAGTCGGAAATGTTGTTATACTGTGTACCGAATCATGCTCAAAACGATTAGGCGTCCTTACAGATCGAGAAACAGAAGCCCATACTGCTGTTCGATGTGTAGGTTTCCAGATTAATCTCAAATTGGGCTGGAATTCGAGTCCTGTATAATCATTATGTGAAATCTTTGTTCCAAGGATTAGTCTTAGTTTGTCATCAATAAGTGTAATTTCATCCTGTACAAATGAAGTTAATAAATTGTCATATCTACTACTAGATTTACTGGTATTATCAGTGTCATAAGTAAGCCCCCTGAAGCCATCAATGTCATCAGTTACATAACGGTATCCCAGACCCCACATAAATTCCTGTCTGTCCCCTAATTTAAATCTATGCTGCAAATCAATATCAGATATGTTTCGAACCTCTCTTGTTATAGCATTCTTACGAAAGGTTTGATCTAAGTACATTTGGAGAATAATTTCAGAGCTATCAGATAACATATATTTCCAACGTCCCAAGACGTGACCACCGGATAGTTCGCTATTCCGTCGTGGCTTAGAACTGTTAATAAGCGATTCATTAGAATGACCATCATATATATTTCCCTGAAACATCAATTCACTAGAAGATGATAAATCCCAATCCAGGCGGAAACCGCCTTGTAGCATGTTCCACTTATCATTACCATTTAGACTAGAATCATTAAGAAGATCACCAGAGTCATCATATTTAAAGTACCTTGAATAGAAGCGATAATTTATATCTTTACCTATTTTTCCACCATAGCGGAAACCGCCTATAGCTCTTTCTTCGTTTCCGACTCTCCCAGTTAGGAGACCACCTTGTGTATCTCTGGAATTTTTAGTTATTATATTTATCACCCCATTTATTGCATTGGCGCCCCAGAGGGTACCACCCGGTCCACGGATGACCTCAATACGTTCCAAATCTTCCATTAAATAGTTTTGTACATCCCAATATACACCGGCAAGAAGGGGTGAGTAAACAGTTCTTCCATCTATTAATACCAGAAGTTTAGTTACAAATCTGGCATTAAAACCACGTGAAGTTATTGCCCATTTGTTCGCATCTATTTGTGCCACTTGCAGTCCGGGTACCATTCGAAGTAACTCAGGTATACTTGCAGCTCCAGAACGCCGAATGTTTTCTTTCGTGATTACGTAGATGGCGGCCGGTGAATCAAAAAGTTTTTCGGTTTTTTTTGAGACAGAGCTAACCTCCATAAGAAATGACTCTGCCTTTAACCATCTTATTTCTTCTTGTATGGACGCAGTCTCATCTATATTTTCTGGATGTCCCGCGGGTTCTTCAGAAAAAAGTTGAGTAGAATTAAAGGCAAAAAGAATAAATAAAATGAAATATTTTGCATTATTTAGCATTATTCTTATTTTTTCAATTTAATATGATTATCAAGATAGAATTTGTATTTAGAAAATAGTAAAAAAAATTGATATTTATGTCGAAACTTATATAGCTTACAAAGCAAATGTAGATAACTTAAACGACCTGAAGAACTCTAAAAACAAAGTTTCCAACGCGAAACAACAATTGATTATATTGGATACATTCCAAAGCTTATTAACCGTTTTTTACCGTAGATCCGGTCTGAAGAGTATTTACTTTCCAGTTGTTTTAATGTTCTCAAAACTCCTTAGTATCATGATGGTATTTTCAGGCAATGTCAATTCTACCAAGGCTTCGTTCTTTCTGTGACAGAGAACAATGCCGACTGTAGGGGCTTCATCTTCTGTTTTTTATTAATTTGTCAAAATAATTTACATACATCTGCATCTGCCCAATGTCTTGATGGGTCAGTTTATCACGCTTTAAGTCGATAAGCACATAACATCGTAGTAAGCGATTGTAGAAAACCAAATCCATATAAAAGTGATCATCATCAAAGGTAAAACGTTTTTGCCTGGCTTCAAAGAGGAACCCTTTTCCCAATTCTAAAAGAAAATGTTCCAGTTTGTCGATAATCCCTGTCTCTAACTCATGTTCGGAATATATATGTTTCTCCTGTAGATTTAGAAACTCCAGCACATACGGGTCTTTTATAATATCATCAGCCTTATCAATAATATGTCCTTTTTTAGATAGTTCTTTAATTTCCTCTTTATCCCGGCTCAATGCAAAACATTGATAAAGTGAAGATTCAATTGGTCATTTAAGCTCTCTCACGCTCCAACTATGTTGTATAGCTTCAATCTCATAAAAATTACGCTCTGCATGATTGTCGATGGTAAGAAAGATTACATAATGCGACCAGCCAAGTTTGACGCGTGAAGACAATTGCACAGAAAGCGAATGAGTAATCTTTGTTTGTTTTAAAATTGGCCAATAGTGATTGATCAAAAAGTGTCTGTTGAATATCTATTTCGTTAGCTTCTGGGGCATTTTGAGATTCGACCGACACTGTCGGACGAATTTGTTTATACTTCTGATAAAATGACCTATACAGTTTGAGGCGAGTCGGCGAACTCCCTTTAATCTTGATCTCAGCAAGCTTTTTTGACAAAACTTCAAAGAAGTGACTGCCATATTCTGTCCGGTCACTATCATTCTGTTCATATTCCACAATCTACCAACCAAACAGCCAGTTACGCACCACCAGAGCGATATCTACTGACCGTGATGCCTGTTTCTGTAATTGATTATGCGTTTGCTCAAACAGCCCAATCAACTTACTGAGTTCGAGTTTATCGCTCATATATTTATATCCAATATCTTCTTATCATCAATTCTTTCTGCATAGTAGCGGATTTTAATAGTATATCTGAATTGTTTCAAGTGTATTTTTTCAATCACATAGCGGTATAGTATCTTTTATGTAAAGCTATCCTGGTGCGATAGAATTCTTAATATCAAAACCTTTTACTCTGTGATTAACATTTACGGGGGGATAAGTAGTTAACAAGATATAATGTTTTTTGAGGCATATTGTACACTATGCCTCCAGATATTTTCTTTCTGAAAACAAAAAAAGTGATCTGCTTCCATTTCAAGCCTAGAATCTCTCCACGCCTCTTCGTTGTGTTCGTACTCTCACGATACCGCTTGCCATTAAGCCGGTAATCAATGTAGTACGTCTGACCTCGTTTGTATAAACTGCCATTCATATTTTATTCACCACCTTCTCAACAATATCATTTTTCACGCCTTGGAAAGGTTCAGGTTTGTAGATTGCTGACCATATCTCTATGAGTCCGATTTTTACTGCTCTGAGTGCATACTGTACCAGATCACTATCAACACCCCTCTCTTTAAAGCACTTATCAACAAATTCCTTAATGGTTCCTAACGTTTCATACTGTGCTTCCTCTTTCGGTGTAAGTTCTTCCATCTCTTTAAGGCCATAACAATTGCCAACCTAGACACCATCCGTTTCCCCTAAATATCAACAATAATTTCCTTAAGCCTGGCTTCATCAATATCAAGACCAAACTTCATAGAGTACTGTGAGATCTCTTTTCCGTATCCTTCTGTTACCGGCCTGATATCTGAAATTGTACCAAGACCAACTCTTAAAAGAACATGTTCAAGATCTTTCTTTAGTGGGTCTAGGAAATAGCCATTGTCTGTAAGCTGCATATTCTCAACTTTACGATCAACAGCCAGATCAACCAACATATGAGAGTGGACATGCCAGCCAGTTTCTTCTTTGTACGTAACGGGTCTACTATTAATAATGTACAAGAGACCAATTCGAACCAGAAGAATTAGAGAAGGAGAAGAACAGCATGTATAAAATAGTTGGCATTATTAACGATCATTATATTGTTCAGACTTATAAAGGATTAAAAAAAGCGAAGATTTCTGGTGCTGATAAAAAAATTTATTAGTAAATTATTGACTTGCACAACTTGTGGCCGCTTTAGACTGAAATCATTCTGATATTGTCTCTATAATCCATTGTTGTGACTCTTGCGGGTTGAGTGGGGGGATTTATCTCAGCACAAAGGGGGGAATTTATCTCAGCGCTATCGGTTATAGTATTAGAAGACGATGAAACTGTCCATAATGCCTTTTTTGATAGAACATTTCTGGAGTAAAATAATGAAAGTTAAATATTTTTCAGATACAGACACTGCCCTCGTTGAATTTACGAACAATGAAATTGTTGAATAAAGTAATAGCGAAACAGACATTGAATCAGGCAGTTATGAAAATTGTAAAAATAGCTTTTTTATAATTCTGGTCCAATTTGTCCGGGTTCAAATCATGGTACTCCAGCTCTTTCTTTTTCAAAGACTTACGAAAACTTTTGAGGCCTCATAACCTTTTTTACCTTTTATGATTTCAAACTCTACCTTATTGCCGGCAGAAAGTGTTTTAAAACCTTCACACTGAATCGCCGAATCATGCACAAAAACATCATCTCCTTTGCTCCGGGAAATATACCCAATTCCTTTTGTATCGTTAAACCAGCTAACAGTTCCTTTTATCACGATGCGAGTCATCCATTCTTATACAATAAGTATTTTGAAATTTATTATTTCTTTGTAGAAAGAAACGGGGAGGCATAACACCTCCTCCGTTTCTCAAAAAAAGCCCAACTAGCCATTTTTACCTGTAGCCTTTTGCTTACCAGGTTTAGCCTGCACGGTCTTTCCCTCCGGGTTTTTTTTAGGCCGACCACGTTTCTTAGCCGTCTCTTTTCCAATATTTTTATCCATCATATCCCTCCATATAAATTGTTGTAAATCCTATTACAAAACAAAACCTTCATTCTTCCTCTAAATAAGCAAATCCGGCTTTTTCTATAGCTGCTACAATCTGATCAACATCAATCATATCAGTATCGGCTTCTATAACAGCACTCCCTTCTATGTGACTAACCCAGGCAGTTTTAACACCTGAACACTTCAATAGTGCTCCTTTCACTTTAGTCTCGCAATTAGCGCAAGTCATTCCGTTAATGGATATTTCATACTCCTCTAATCCTTCTAATTCTTCTGCCTCTAAGTCTTCCTTCTCAGTATTTTCTTCAGCTTGTTCATGCTCCTGAGTGGTAGCAAACTCATCATTTATTTTCAGCAATGTAAAGTCGCTGTTGCTTTGCAACGAGGAGTCTGCCTTAACAATTGCCGTGCTCATTGTGATTCCAAAAACGATAGAAATTACTAAAATGTAGCCAAAATTTAATAACTTATTCAAAAACATATTTTTTCTCCTTTTAATTCAAAATTTTATAGATAGTTAGCATAAAACAAAGCCGCTAAAAACATTATCTATTACACCGCAATACGATTTATTTACATCCTTTTTGCACCAGCATGATACCAGAGTCGTATTTCTCTGGCTCTGTCACCCTTTCTTTTTTTGAATCCTTCTTTGCTATAGTTTTGTTTTTAGTACTCTTCTTTCTAAGGGTTTTTTCCATATCTTGACCTCATAAATAAATTAAAATGTTGGTTTCGTGAAACTCCCCTCCCGTCCGGGCAGGAAGTTTCACATCTATTAATTATCACAGCTTGCTAATCTTCCTCGCATTCTTTTTGAGGAGATTATGGCTTCATTTGAATATCAATTATTTCATTAAAGAATTAATATTCAACAGAACCAATAGTTCTTCAGAAGGTGCAAACGGTCTCTCTTTCCACCTTGAATTACCTTACCGTTTCAGTTAAAGGATTTATGAATTGATACACATCTTTGTTTTCATTATATTTATGGTGTTTGTTGATTTTGTATAAAGGATTCAAAAAGTTAGTAATTTTTCTGCTTACGCTTAATACAGGTTCAGTAATGTAAAATGCATCAGAATCAAGTATCCTTACTATTTGAACAGCATTTTTTAATTCTCTTTTCCTGCATACAATATTCAGTTCGGTTATTGCACCACGCTCTCCTTCGCCGTCAAACGTTGTTACAGAAAATCCTCTTTTTCGAATTTCCTCCGCTATCTCTTTCCCATCACCCAGAATAAATATTTTTAACACCAAATGACCTAACGCAATCTTTTTATCCAAAAGGATACCTACTGCATTGCCTGCAGAAAAACCAAGAGCAAAAAATAATCCGAGAAGTGGCTTGTTTGATATTTCATTTAATACCTTTGCTATTATTACCAGCCACAGGCTGACTTCTATAAAACCCAGAAAAAAAGCCAGAAACGTTCTACCCGATACAATAGCCAGCAACCTTATCGTTCCAACTGAGACATCAACAATCCTTGCCGCAAAAATAACAAGTCCTGTTAATAATGTTTCTATATCAAAAATAACTTCCATATAATCAACGACCCCATTAATCAATCAAAAATTATTGTCAAATATGTAATTATTAGGTTTATCTACACAACATTCCATACAGAATCAGTCTAAGTAACATTAACCTTTGTTTAAAATTGTAACCTTTCTGACTTTAACAGCCTCATAATCTTCTGTATACCGTTTACTCTGTTACAAAATCACCACACTCCAAAACCGTATCAGTTACAAATATATATATTGTTTGATTACTAATCCTTAGTCTATACTCCATATTTTCAATGTTCTTTGCCTTCCTCACAACGGTTAATATTTTATTTTTTGTCAACTATATTTTTTATATATAGAATCCCTAAACTACAATGTAATACCAAAAAGGAAAACAACACAAATTACAGCGCTATATATTGCATTAATTCTCGACTCTTTTAATTATATATTTTGGGTATAAAGAAAACTCAAAGAATTTATTTAAAAGAAGTTGGTTTTAATGATTACTTATATCAAAAATCGTGCCAACTGGTATATCTTTATAAGGCATTGCTAAATAGATGCTTATGGAATTGATAATTTATTTTTATTGATTTCAAAGTATATTTTTGCCTAATTATACTATGTCATTATGGCGCAGAATATTTAGTTATATAGTAGTTGGTGGACATAATGGCACATGACTTCAGGGATTTTAAAAAAAGTATTATAATTTCCGTATTTTGTGGAGCAAATAGAATGCAAATTACCATTCTTACGGTTTTTCAAAGAGAAAAGCTGGAATGGAAAAAGATAATCAGTTATTTGAAAAGGAAATAATAAGGTTTACACTGGAGAAAACAAAAGGCAACAAGTCAAAAGCTGCCAGATTACCTGGATTTGGCTTAAGAACACTCTAGAGGAAGATTCTTTGCGCGTAAAATTATTCTTAACCATAGTTAGTTCTATCACCAAGATCATGAAAAATAATTGATCTAATACTTTAAAGCATGATTCCTATTGGTGAGTTACCTGGAAACTCATGTGATGAGATCAGTAAAGTATTGTGTCCTAATCCAATTAAATATCTTGTAAACTCGGCTCTAAGATTTTTAAACAGTAAACCGTAGGAATTATAAAGATCAGATAAGACGTATTGACTTGAATGAAATAATTGTATAGTAAATCGAAATGTAGTATGAAAAGAGTTAAAAATAGAGGCATGGTAATTTGTTTACCAATACCCCTTAAAAATTTTAGTTACAAAATGATCACAAATGCCAAGACTACACCACCTACCGCTTATCATAAGTCCCTGTATGACAATATTGGCGATACTGGACTCGAACCAGTGACCCCCTAGCTTGTCCCTGCCCCAGTCAGGATTCATCTGGGCGGGCGACTGCATCATTCAGGCGAGGAGCAAGGGGTTATGATTTACTCGACATTATCCAGCAGTTGACCGATTTTTTTCCTTACTTTCTTACTGTCAGGTTTGGTCATTGACGAGAAACGGTCCACTATATTTCCGACACGGTCAACAAGGAACTTTGTAAAGTTCCACTTAATAGTACCGGAGAACCCGGGATTTGTCTCCTTTGCTGTTAGAAACGCATAAAAGGGTGATATGTCATCTCCTTTGACAGATACCTTGGAAAACATTGGGAAAGAAACGTCATATTTTAAGGAACAGAACTGTTTTATCTCACTGTCTGTTCCGGGTTCCTGACGTAAAAAGTTGTTTGCGGGAAAAGCAAGGATCAAAAATCCGTCATCCTTGAATTCCTGATATAATTCCTGAAGCCCTTTATATTGAGGCGTGAAGCCACATTTACTTGCAACATTTACAATCAACAAAACCTTGTTTCTGAATTTTTCAAAGGTGACCGCATTACCATCAATATCATTCATCGTAAAATCATAAATCGATCTTTCACTCATTACAGGATATCCAGTCAATTTTCAGTAAAGACAAACCACAAACAGTATATTTTATCTATCTCCATTAATCAACATTAAAGCCTATGCTAAATTGAAGTAATCAGACTTAAACCATAAATTCCAGACCACAAATTTATGAAAGTTAAATATTTACTGTAGAAATAATAAACGGGTTACTATATATTTAAAACTATCTTTATAGTCTGGAAACGAAAAATAGGAAATAGGCATTAAATGAAATCGTCACTGATAATTCTTGTTTTAATTATAGGAACTCTTATCGTCATCGCTTCCTGCAAAAAACCTGAAGAAGTGAAAATTGAAAACGCAATAGTTTACACCCCCCTACAGGATGATCTGGCACGTTCTATGAAAAAAGCCTCTCTGGTAATGAGAAGATTATTTAAAGCCGTGAAAAATAATGACTGGGTTGAAATCGATATGTGGACTCAAGAACTTAAAGACGGTATCGGCTTTACTTGTATAACACAATATATGAGAGAGAAAAATGATATTTCATTAAGATTTATTATGTTAAGCAACCAATTTAACAGCGCTATAAATAAGTTAACGTTAGCCAGTAAAAAACATTATTCTGAAAGAGCAAAGTTAGAATTCAACAATTTAGTCTATTCTTGCGACGCGTGTCATGATAGTTTCAATAAAGACGCTGAGGGCAAGTTGGATTTCAGCGAGTAAAAATTGAGTCAAGTGCTGACAATAATACTAAATTTTGTTGCAAAAGGAGAAACAGGCCCCTTAATCCCCATTTTTAAGGAGGAAGCATATTTTTACAGTAACAGAAATGACAGTTGACAAACTTATGCAACGTTATGAAAAAGTTCCTTATGCCAGCTTGAGTTATCCTCAAACTCATTCTGATAGATTGAGAATGCTGGGTCTGTTTATGGGTATGAATCAAAGGCCATGGATGAATCAATAGTCGAAGATGAAGCAACTACGTTTAAACATGAAAACGGGAACGTAGCCAGTGACGAAACCATATATAAACTATTAATGCAGGAACTGGAAAAAAACCTGCAATGGCTTCGAAAAGTAGCACTGTTGGAAGCCTAAGCATTTATAATAAGGATCTATTTATGATAAACAAGAAGATAGTAGTTCAAATAGTTATTTTTATGCTGATTGTTGGTTTACAAAGTTTTTCATATTCTTCTCCAAAAGAAGTAGAAATGTATACCCAGCAATGCAAAAACTTTTTAAACCGACATTCCATAGAGCTAAAGGATGAATCTTTTGAAAAACTGCTGGGATATATTGGTAACGCGCAGATATGTAAAATAGAAAAAATATATAATAAGCTGACGGAAGAAGAGAAAAACAGATTAAAAAAGGTCTTAATAACCATTGAAGAGATAGAAAAAAGGTTGTCTCAGAAAAAACGGGAAAGGATTAATGAATCAATCGCGGCTATAATGCCGGCAATAGAAAATGAACTTTGGGAAAAGCTGACACAAGAGGAGTTAAAGGAACTGGATATTCTGCTTAGAGAAAAATGGAAAGGCATGTTAAAAGCACTGGAACAGAATGATATTGAAAAAGCATTGAGCTATTTCCATCATACAGTAGGTGAAAAATACAGAAAAATTTTTAAAACTCTCAATCCCTATAGCAGAAAAAAGATAAGTAAAGACCTTGCAAATATTGAAGTTGTAGAAGTAATAACAGATACTGCAATATATGAAATAATCAGTGGTTTAAAAGATGAAAAGACATCCTTTCAACTTGCATTTGTAAAGGATTTACATGGAGAATGGGTGATAAAATCATTTTAGGAATGAAACATGGACAAAGAAGAAATTCTAACTGAAATAATATCTAGTCAATCTCTACCCGATCATGAAGCGGTTGGCGTTATGTGGGCTTCTCTCACAAAGACTGTAGATATGACGAAAGGTGAAGGCGACCACAAACTAAATCGCCTGAGACCAGGATCACTTGTAGAAAAATTTTCTGATGTTGAGATGAGAAGATTATTGAAAAATGTATCTGTAGACTCATTGGCTTTCTTTGACCCGCCACTGGAGACCATTCTTACCGATCCTGAAGGAACACCGGATGAAGATTCGACTATGAGGGCGATTGGAAAGTTGAGATCATCAAGAGACTCTGACCCAAAGGACGCACTTATGAATTTAGTTAGAGTTTTAGAGAGAATATACACCCACGAGTTTAAAGACAGATCAATATCTTATGTCACAGAAATATTATCGTTAACACGCAAAGTACTTTATCTGTTTTGCATACTGGCGGTTTCGAAGTTACCATAAATATTGTATTTAGTGTATATGTGGATTAAATGACGATTCCACTCAGTTTTGGCGGCGGTATAGGACAATCCAGAACCAATATGTATCTGTTCAAGAAAGCACACATTGGAGAGGTTAGTGTAACCGTATGGCCCGAGTTACTTAAGGATATTTGTAAAAAGAAGAATATACATGTCCTGGAGCGAGAAATGTCGAAAAAAACATAACTTTGAAAAGTTTGTTTTAAAAGCCAGAATGACTGATTTGTTTATCCCTTTCAGGGATAATAGAGTTTTAATTATGAGATCAAATCTGGTAGAATTTTATTTAAGATTATATAGTCAATGAATGTAAGTACATGTTGAGGAAATTGAAAGTAGGCGGGGAAACCCGCCTGAATAGCGAAGTCGGGCAGGTTACCCGACATTTCTTGTCTAAGTTTATGTTTGAAAGGTTTTGATAATGGAAAAGGTCCATGAAATGGTAGTTAAATGTATTGAAGTATTAGACCCGGAAATAAAAGTTAAATTTGAAGATGTTCCTGCCGGTCATTCGTTCCCGGATAAAAAGGAAGTCATACTCCCTCAGTATCAATATGATTTTCTGATGATATTCAAGGCCGCTTTACGCGAAACAGCACACGTTCTGTTCAGTACGAAAGTACCTGAAAGCAACCTGGAATATGAAGTTTCCATGTCTCTGGATACTATAGAACAGGCATTTGTCAATTATCAATTTTGCCAGAGATTCCCAAAATTTGAAGTAACGTTAAACAGGTTTTATAAGGAAGGTATTGAAGGCTCTGCAGTAGGAGGAGTTATAGGTGCCGATGACTTCTGGAAGGAACTTGAATATGTCCTGTTTGATGTAGATGTTGCAGAAGGATGCTATAGTGACCGTTGTAAGAAATTATTTGACTGTGGCATAATTCACGAACTCTGGAAATTAATTGAATCAGCCAAATCTACAGAAGATCTCATACCCGGCGCAGAAAGCCTGGTGCAGAGATTCAAAGACATGAACATTGAATTCCCCAGTATAGACAGGAGTCATACTCCACTGTGAAAACAATGTAATTGAATTACGAAGTAGCAAAACATTTTATCGTCCCACAAAAACAGGGTTTGATAAATCAAACCACTACCGTGTATAAAGCCGGTTTTTTTATATAATAAAGAAATTTTTTACAAATTTTTTAAGGAGAGAAAACAGAAGATGGATATGTACGAATTCAGATTAACAGTTAGTTGGCAAGGCGGAGGAGATCAGCTTTTCATTATCAATGTTGAAGCTGGAAACGAAGAAGATGCAAAAGATCAGATAAACTATTTAGTAGAAAACAAATTAGAAGTTCTAGCATTAGCACAAATAAAGGTAGGATAAAGTAAACGTTTATACTGTCTTTCATAAAAAAAATGAATATTGCAGGTCCTATCGAAATACATATCGGCCTTCCTGAAGAATACATTCGGGAAGCAGCCGAAATCTTCTTTGACTCGTTTCAACAGAAATTTTTTCCGATCATGAACACCAGGGAAAATGGGATCTCTTTTCTACAGAAGCACCTGAACCCTAAAGGTACGATGGTGGCAATTAGCGGAAGGCAGTTGCTGGGTATAGCCGGCTTGCAGTATGAAGGTTGCCATTTTTTCAGTCCCTCCTTATCTGGTTTAGCTCACGAATTCGGCTGGCTGAGAGGTATCCTGAAAATAATAAGGATGCGCCTCTTTAATTCACGCGACCGTGAGGGTGAATTATACTTGAAAGCCATTATGGTCAGCTCTTCAATACGGAGCAAAGGGGTAGGCACACACCTGCTAACCGGAGTTTCAGATTTTGCATGGGCGCATGATTTCAGCACAATAAGACTGGACGTCGTAGACACAAATCCTGATGCAAGACGTTTTTACGAACGAAATGGGTTTATTGCTACAAAAGTACGAAGATGCCCTCTACCTTTTCTCTTTTTGTGCCGTGCTATGGGTTTCTCATCAGCAATCACGATGATAAAGAAAATTTCATGAGGGTTCATTTTTTCCATGTAAAAATGATAATTTTTGAAGGAAGAAAAAGGAGGACTTAAATTTGAAAATAAAATTAATCTTATCAGTTGTTTGCTGTTTCTTCCTGGTAGTTACTTCTAGTACATACGCAGTATCAAAAGATAAATTAAATAATAGAATTGACAGGTCTAACTATTTCCTTGAAAAGATAATGGAAATCCCGGAAACATCAGTACCGTTAACTCTTATGAAGAGTTGCCATGGTATCATAATAATGCGACAGTATAAGGCAGGATTTATTTTTGGCGTCAAGGGTGGCATGGGAGTCGCATTGAAGAGAGACGTAGAAACTCGCAAATGGAGCGCACCGTCCTTCGTTACCAGTGGAGAGGCAAGTTTTGGGTTTCAGGCTGGAGGGCAATTAACTGACACGATAATCTTAATAATGAATAAGAGTGGAATTGAGTCATTACTACTTACAAAATTCAAATTAGGTGTCGGCGCAGCTCTTGCCGTAGGTCCTGTTGGGAGAGATACTGAAGCGAAGATTGGGCAGAATACCGCATATCTGGTCTATTCAATGGCGCAAGGTCTATATGGTGGGCTTGTTTTTGAAGGTGGGTTTATCTCACAAGATGACAATGCTAATAGAGAATTCTACGGAAGGAAAATATCTGTAAAAGAGATATTCCAAAACACGGATGATATACCAGATGAAGTAAAGGCACTGATTAGAACATTAGAAAAATATAGTAATTTTTAGTACATATGTGGTTCGGCTTCAGATCTTAAACCACTTTCTTTACCTACAAAAAAATGGTTTCTCCCATTCAATGTGTTATGAGTTTTCATATCATATGATCGCAGTAGCACTGCCACTATTTTGTATGTCCAACAGTAGAACTGTTGTACAGCAGCTGAGGCACCTCTTATCACAAATGGTCATCGTCACAACAACTAAAATTCCAAAACTTAAAATTGATATCTGTATAATTGAATTACTTACCTGTTCAGAAGTAATTCAGGTAAATGAATGCGGAAACATTTTCCTCTCTTTCGAGAGGATTCCAGTACTGGATCCCTCTCGAAAGAGAGGAGTGTCACCATACCAACAGGTTAGATTCTTCATTCCTCTTCGCTGCATTCAGAATGACAAGTCAGCATGTCATTCTGAGGAGAGTACTGCCACTGCACGTCCAGGAGGCGGGGAAGAATTTTAATGTCACCAACTTTGAAATTCATATACATACATTTAATCACATGCAACCTTAAAGTTTCTCATTTTTCCATCACGTCAGTAGGATTAACTTTGGGAGGCATGATTGAAGGGATAACTTCACCTTTTTTGAGTGCCTTAAGTTGAATCTGTGCCTGGGTCTTTGTCGCCAGACCGAAGATCTTAATAAAACCGGTTGCGGCATTATGCTCGAAAGTATCTCCGGCATCATAAGTTGCCAGTGAGTGGTCGTATAACGATAGAGGTGATTTTCTTCCAACAACAGTACAGTTGCCCTTGAATAACTTAAGGCGAACCGTACCAACAACGAATCGTTGATTGCTTAGTATATAAGCTGCCAAGTCCTGATGAAATGTTGAAAACCACAAACCATTATAAACCATATCTGAATACTGAGTAGAAACCATCTCCTTAAACCGGTGAGTCTCTTTAGTCATGACAATTTCTTCAAGAGCCTGATGGGCTTTATAGAGAACTATGGCTGCAGGTGATTCATAAATTTCTCTGGATTTTATTCCAACAATACGGTTCTCAAGATGGTCAATTCTCCCTATACCGTTATCACCGGCCAGCGTATTCAATTTATCAATGAGACTAACCCCATCTACCTCCTGTCCATTCAAAGCCAGAGGAAGACCATTTTCAAAACCTATTTCTATATATGTAGGATCATCAGGAGCATCCTTCGCGTTTTTTGTTATTTTATACACATCTTCCGGTGGTTCAGCCCATGGGTCTTCAAGTATTCCGCATTCAATACTTCTTCCCCATATATTTTCATCTATGCTGTATGGATTCTTTGTACTTACATCAATGGGAATATCATTATCCCGAGCATAAACCATCGATTCATCCCTGGTCATGTTCCACTCTCGAAGCGGTGCAATTATCTGTAAAGAGGGATCCAGTGTATTTATGGCAACGTCAAACCTAACCTGATCATTTCCTTTCCCGGTACAACCGTGCGCAACTGCACAGGCGCCTTCTGCCGCAGCAGTATCAACCAGCAACTTTGCTATCAAAGGCCTGCCCAATGCGGTTGCAAGTGGATATGTTCTCTCGTAAAGAGCCCCTGCCTGGATTGCTGGAAAAAGAAAATAGTAAACAAAGACTTCCCTTGCGTCTATAACCATGGATTTGATAGCACCAGTCTTAATTGCTTTTTCCACTACCGGCTTCAAAGGTTTGTCTGTTCCCAGATCAATGGTCAGAGCAATTACATCCATGTCATATTTTTCCTGTATCCACTTTATGGCGACAGAGGTATCAAGCCCCCCTGAATATGCCAGGACAACTTTCTTTCTATCAGTTCCCATTTTTTCTCCTTATTTAGACACTAATTTCACGAATTATCACTAATTAGCTTTGATTATAAAGTGTATAGTGTTTTTCTAAAAAACATCCGATCCTCTCTCTTGCAAAATGATCCTAATTCTGGACACATCTCAAAAGGTCCCCAGCGCCTTTTGTCCTGAGAAAGAGAGGGTTGATTTCTAATTTTTCATACGCCTTAAAAAAAAATCCCTGTATCGATTGCCCCTGTCAGGCAAAGAACCTGCGGCCTTAAGAGCAGCCATAGCGGGTATCGTCCTGGCAAGTGTTCTGGCTGCCCATATACTGAACGTAAAACGAACTATTGGGCTAATTGATCTGTTTAACAGGAAGTTGTACATAAAATATGCTGCTAACAACCCAAAAAAAACAGTTGCAAAATATAAACAGGTTTTACTTCCGTAGCGGGTACCGTAACCTAACCCGATTATTACACACCCGATAACAATACTATTTATCCCATATCCTCTTGTTGAAAGAGAAGCGATTCCTGAAATAGCAGCAATACTCAGACTTGTGTAAAGAATCCCAAGGAAAATAGTTAAATTTGCTGTCAGTCCAACCCTTTTTTCTGGAGTAAGTTTATCTCTGGACACCATCAAGTTGTCTTATGGCCCTCTTATATTAGTAGACACTAATTTCACGAATTATCACGAATTAGTTTCAGCGACAGAGCACATTTTTCTGTAGTGTTCGTTTCCGAAACCAACCTTTATTTTTTATTTATTAAAGTCTGTTCAGGAAACAAATCATACATTTTTGAATAGGTAGTATCTTGCCGTATCAGAAACTAATTAGCTTTAATTCAATACGACATGTTACCATCGCTATGAACATGAGTCAAAGAGAAATATAAATGAATGGCGAGAATAGACAAACATGAGGTTATATACAAAAAGAGAAAGAAATTCCTGCCCGAATAGGTACAGGCGGGCGGGTATGACAAAAACGGTAGTAACAAAAAAAACCTGACCGGATACTTCTTGATTGTATCGGGGTGGGATTCTTCATCTTAGACAAGCATGAAATTGATCATATTTTCATCCAATAGTTAATCCTATGAAAGTACCAAGACTCGGTCTCAGGTCTCGTAAAAAATAACCAAATCCCCCCCAGAAAACCTCCTTGTGGTGAAGGAGGGAGAGGAGAAATCAGGGGGAACCTGGTTAAAAAAGAATCTCTATTGTTGATGGACACATTACGCACCGTATCGTTCCTCTTTAATTATTTAGAACATTCCTTATGTATTAAGTTACTAATCCTCACGTAAAGATGATATGTTTAAATTTAGATTTTTCACTTTCATACTTGTCGAATTTACAACTTTTGATATACTAGATACACTAGATGTACTAAAGGAAGTAACATGTTTTCTCTAAAGCATGAGCAGAAAAGATTTATGCTTAAATATTATATTTTTATAAGGAATTCATGCTTAACTGATAACAGGCCCAATGTGCATAACTGCTGGTTCAATTTCTATCTTCCTGTATTGATGTGTTGGCCTCCTTGCCATACTCTAAGATTGAACCAGCAGTTTGTAAACACATTAATCTACTCCTTATTCAACTGACCAGCTTGCTAAACACAAACATTTTTTACTAATTGTCCTAATCTACACATTAAGAAAAAGCCAAGTGTATATATTCTAAGACAAACCGCTTATTCAATTCCTAATAACCCTATTACAAGCACTTCCTAAATGCATCAAGACATTTGTATATATCAAAACACATGCCAAATAAACATTTTTATTTGATTTTTATATTTTCGAGCCTTATACCCAAGTTAACTCTTGAAATAAACTCAACTTATAAACAGCCTAAAGAAATTGATCATTGACCCTGGGGATTGAAAAAACTTAAATTACTGGAGAACATATGTGTCATGACACAATAATGAACGGCACAATAATGTGCCATGGCACGACATAAATACCTGATTATTATCTAACGGTTAAAGTTCGATATTATACTCTTTAATCTTTCTGTAAATGTTACGCCTACTAATACCCAGCAACTTGGCAGCCATAGTTTTATTCCCAGCTGCTTTTTCAAGTGCCTGTTCAATTACCAGTTTTTCATCAACTCCCATTTTTTTTAGAAAAGTTCTTTTTGTCGTAAAAAAATTTTCAAAAACAGGAGGCAGATGTTTAAGGGTAATTGTTTTCTGGTGGCACAGGATAAATGCGTGTTCCAGCGCATGTTCCATCTCTCTTATATTACCAGGCCAGGAATAATCCATAAATACTTTCTGGACGTCTGCAGATATACCCAGAATATTATTGTTTATTTTCTCATTAAATTTTTTTACAAAGTGGTCTATGAGAAAAGGAATATCTTCTTTTCTCTCTCTTAAAGGAGGCACACATATTTCTACTACATTAAGGCGATAGTAAAGATCTTCGCGAAATTCACCTTGTTCTATCTTTTCACGAAGGTCCTGATTTGTACAGGCAACAACCCGGACATCAACCGTAATGGACGTTGACTCTCCTACACGTTCAAAGGTTTTTTCCTGTAAAACCCTCAATAATTTCACTTGTATCCTGGGTGGCATATCTCCGATTTCATCAAGAAGAATTGTTCCACCATCCGCCATCTTGAATCTACCAATCCTATCCTTTACAGCGCCGGTAAATGACCCTTTGATGTGCCCAAAGAGTTCACTTTCGAGCAGATTATCAGACAATGCAGAGCAATTTACTTTAATCATCTGTTTATGGTTACGCCCTCCTTTGTAATGCAATGCTTCTGCTACCAACTCTTTACCTGTACCACTTTCACCAGTAATCAGGACGGTACTTTGAACATCGGCAAGATCTTCAATATAAGAGAAAATTGTCTGCATCTTTTCACTCTTACCAATAATATTATGTAAACGCTGGCGTTCTCTCATTTCTTTCTCAAGACCTGCCAGATGAGTTTCATCTCTAACAACCAAGACCGCGCCGGTAAATGTCCCTTTATTATCAATAAGCGGATATGTATTAACGGTTACAACCTGCTGAGGACACAATTCGTGCCTACATTCCAAATGGTATATTTCAATTGGCTTTTTCCTCTTAACCGTTTCTGCAAGAGCGTCTATACATCTACCCTCACAGTGTGACATGAGAGATTCAAATGATTTACCAACAGAATCACGAGAAATGTGACAAATGTTTTTAGCAGCTTCATTGGTCTCTATAACAATCATGTCTTTATCTACCGTTATAATTGAATCCTTAACGCTCTTGAAAATTGCCTCAAGATTTGAACGGTACTTTTCCTTTTCGTCTGCCAACGCTTTATGCTTCATTGCAGTCTTTGTTATGTGCATTAACGAGTCTAGTTGGACTGGTTTAGAAACATAGTCAAAGGCTCCCAATCGAAGTGCATCTGAAGCGGTATCAAAACCAGGCGCTGCAGTAATCATAACAACCGGACAATTTAGCTTTCTTATTTTAACTTCTTTCAAGATGTCGATACCGGATTTGCCCCTCAGATTAATATCTGCCAGGATTAAATCAAAGTCAGACATATCAATCATTTTCAAGGCATCATCATAATCTCTGGCTGTAGCAACCTCGTATCCTTCGTCTATGAAGAAATCTTCAAATGTAAATCTAATATTTTCTTCATCATCTATTATGAGAATTTTCGCCATTGTTTTTTCCTATTTAAATAGCTGGTTTAAAAGATCAAAACTGGTAGAACCAGCCACTAAGAACACTCTCGTGACTAACTCAAATACATGCCGCTGTATAAACCGAAAAGAGATAATTTTTTAGCTATATCCAGTAAGTTCAGTGAAGAGATTTGTTACAAACCTAAAAATTGATACAATTACCAATAGTTAAAATCTTTCTTTACTTCGCAAAATTTACACCAAAAAAATTTAAAATAAATTAATTTGCCAATATAATTTTTCAAAACGGTTTAAAGATATAATTTATCAATACTTACGTTTATCATATCAATATCGCTACTGTTTATTTTTTGCTAATGATAATTTTTGTAAACCTACTAGATATGTGCCATGGCACAAAAGTGTGCGTCGCTGTATTGTAACATGGCACACTATACAATCAACCTTATTACCAAACTGTAGCGGGAAAATACGCACCTTTATCTAATCGAGAAAATAGTCTTTCCCGTCTGGGTGATCACAAAATAAAAGGAGGGTTATCTACATAACTACAGTGAACTTGTCAAACCCGAAGAACTAGTTTATAACTGAAAGTACCAAAAAAAAGAAGCTGGAAAGTCTGAGATAACTTTAAATTATCTAATTTAAATCACCATAATTTTTATACACAATATCACCATCGCCATAAAACCAATACCTCATTTTACCTTGACAATATTTTTATGTAAGGTTATAATTGGCCTGAGTTTATCGAAAAACATAATTCAATAAAACACAATAAAACAATTAACTTTTCAGCTAGATTATGGATCAAAAACACCAATCCGGAGGGATACTTAAGGCAACTTGGCGCATTATAAAGAAATTCCTTTCTACGCCCTCTTTTTTTGAAATTCCAAGGATTAATATCCTCCTCTTTATTGCTACATTTTTCACCACTTATATAATGAATGGCCCAGGTTACGCTATTTCTATAATGGTAATCCTGTTTGCACACGAAATGGGACATTTTATTATGTGCAGAAAGTATAGCGTTGATGCGACATGGCCATATTTTCTTCCATTTCCCTCTTTTTTCGGAACTCTCGGCGCTGTTATCAAGATGAAGGGCCATATACCCAACAAACGTGCTTTATTTGACATAGGAGTTGCAGGCCCGCTAGGAGGCCTGATATTTGCGATCCCAATCACTCTAATTGGGTTGCATCTCTCAGAAGTTCAACCTATCCCAAAGGATGCAGCCAGTTATTTAGGCCTGGGAGAACCGATACTATTCTCATTTTTTTCAAAAATGATGTTAGGTGAGGTGTCGGAGGGATTTGATATTATTTTAAATCCGATTGCATTTGCGGGTTGGGCGGGTTTTTTTGTTACTGCACTTAATCTAATGCCAATTGGACAGCTTGACGGTGGTCATGTCATTTACGCGCTATTGGGAAAACATAGTAAAATTGTATACAGAGTAGGCATAGGAATTTTTTGTCTTTTTGCCGTGTTTGTCTTTAGGGGCTGGATCCTTATTGCCGTGCTGCTATTGTTATTCGGGTTTAAACATCCTCCACCGGCGGACCCATTTACACCACTCGATTTTAAGCGTAAATGTTTAGGTGTATTAATGTTGATTATATTTTTGCTATGTTTCACTCCAATTCCTTTTAAGATATGACAAAAAGAGTAGTAATTGCAATGAGCGGTGGCGTTGACAGCAGCGTCGCCGCTCATTTTTTAATTGAGCAGGGGTATAACGTAATCGGTTTGTTTATGCGTCTTGGAAACACCGCAACTGCACCGGCACCTGACAGGAAAACAGCAACGTGCTGCAGCGCGGAAGATGCCAGAGACGCCAGAAATGTTGCGTCATTTCTCGATATTCCCTTTTATGTCCTTAACTTTGAAGATGAGTTTAATGGTATTATTGAATACTTTTGTGATGAGTATTTAAAAGGGAGGACTCCCAATCCCTGTATAATCTGCAATCAGGATCTCAAGTTTGGTAAATTACTCAGGTTTGCAGATTACCTTAAGGCCGATTATGTCGCTACCGGACACTTTGCAAGAATAGAGAGACTCAAAGAACGATATATTTTGAAAAAAGGAGTTGATGTTAATAAAGACCAGTCTTATGTTCTTTTCTCACTCGATCAGAATCAATTGTCCCGTGCCCTGTTTCCACTCGGAAATATGACTAAAGATGAGGTCCGCAAAAAGGCTTCTGAAGTAAACCTGAAGACTAAAGATAAACCTGAGAGCCAGGATATCTGTTTTGTTACCGGTAAGAGCTACAGTGATTTGATTGTTGAAAAGGTAGGAGCAGAAATTGGTCCCGGTGAATTTAAAGATACAAATGATAACACACTGGGTACACATGATGGCATCCATAATTTTACCATTGGCCAGAGAAAAGGATTGGGAATTGCATTTGGTGAGCCAAGGTATGTAGTTGATATCGACCCCGCGCAGAACACAGTTACCGTTGGGGTTGCGGAAAAACTTTTTAAAGACACGTTTACGGTCGATAATGTAAACTGGATTTCAATTGAAAAGCCGGAAATGGAGTTGTCTGCTTCAGTAAAGATAAGATACAAACATGATGCAGCACCGGCAACAATTTATCCACTTGAACAGAATCGTGTCAGAGTTAAGTTCAAGCAACCTGAACGGGCCATAACACCGGGACAGGCAGCCGTATTTTACGATGGCGATATTGTGATCGGAGGCGGATGGATTGAACGTTAATATACCACTTATAAATATTTCAGCACTGGATGAAGTAACCAAAGTCCTCGGGAAGATTGCGGGCTATGTCTGGAGCATGCCGCTGGTCATCCTGCTTGTTGGTTCCGGTGTCTATTTCAGTATACGGCTTGTTTTCCCACAATTCAGAAGGATTGGCCACGGTATCGCAGTTGCCAGAGGCAAGTACGATAACCCGGACGACCCGGGAGACATTACCCATTTCCAGGCGCTTTGCGCTGCCCTTTCTGCAACCGTAGGTGTTGGTAACATCGCCGGTGTAGCAATCGCCTTACATGCCGGCGGACCGGGAGCCATTTTCTGGATGTGGATAGCCGCACTCTTCGGCATGGTCACCAAATTTGCAGAATGTACTTTAGCGCAGAAATACAGAGTCATTCACAGTGATGGTTCTATAAGCGGCGGACCAATGTATTACATCGAGAAGGGAATGGGAAGCAGGTTCAAGTGGCTGGCCATACTCTTTGCCAGTTGTGGTCTCATCGCTACATTTGGCGGCGGTAATATGGTTCAATCTAATTCCATGGTCATCGCCTTTACCGATCAATTTGCTACTCAAAAGTTTTACAATGACACTCCATTGTCCAGAATGAACAATGGAGAAGAGACCAGTAAGACAGATGACACAGCACTTGTTATAAAAACACATAATGGAAAAACAATCGAGATTGATATCTCTCAGACTAAAACAGTTGGTGGTTTTTTAAATACCATAAATTACCATCCCGACAATATGTCTCATGCCGTCAAGGCAGAAATAGCCACAGACAGAAACAGCATTGAGTTTACAGATTTAACGGATGGTAAGCGTGAGTTTACACTGGTATCTCCGGATGGAGGTAAACTCATAAAGGACCTTGGTTTTTTAAATAACGATGGCAGTATCAATAAGCTAAGTAAAAATAAAATATCTACAGTGATACCAGAAAGAATTATTTTGAAGGCAATTCTAGGTATAATAATCTCCGTAATCGTCGGCATGGTGATTATTGGTGGTATCAAGAGGATTGGAAAGGTTGCAAGCAGGCTTGTACCCGTTATGTCTTCAATATATGTCGCGGGAGCGCTTTTTATAATTTTCTGGAACTATGACAAGATAATAGACTCATTTTATCTGATCTTTAAGCACGCATTTACCCCAACTGCCGCAACCGGAGGCTTTGCCGGGGCAACTGTATTATACGCAATTACATGGGGAGTCAGAAGAGCTGCGTTCTCTAATGAAGCGGGGCTTGGAAGCGCTCCGATAGCCCACGCTGCTGCGAAGACAAAAGAGCCAGTACGCGAAGGTCTTGTCGCAATGATGGGCCCGTTAATTGACACCATTGTTATCTGTACCATGACTGCGCTGGTAATCATTATAACTGGAGAGTGGACTGGTAAAGCAAATTCTTCGGTTTTAACAAAAAATGCCTTCAATGCGGGAATACCGTATTTCGGAGGTGTTATAGTCTCAATAGGGTTGATACTATTTGCAATATCTACAGCCATAAGCTGGTCGTATTATGGAAACCGTTGTGTAGAATACTTATTTGGCAGGAGAGCAATAATGCCTTACCGTTGGATTTACGTAATCGCTCTTTTTGTGGGTGCAGTGGTACGTTTGGAATTTGTCTGGAATTTTTCTGATATCACACTGGGTTTAATGTCACTTCCAAACCTCATTGCCATTATTGCCTTAAGCGGGGTAGTGATAGGTTTGACGAAAGACTACTTTTCACGGAAACATTTACGTACCAACTAAATGACTATTCCCTCTCTTTCGAAAGGAGTCAAATTCTGGAGTCCTCTCGAAAGAGAGACTGATCGTTGTCCACCATTACTGTGTTGCATGTAAGCAGATATAAATAATTTTGGAGAATTAATGCGAAACGAATATGACGTTGTTATAACTGGCTCAGGCCCTTCAGGTTCTGCAGCAGCAAAGGGGCTTGTAAATGAAGGACTGCACGTCCTGGTGCTGGAGAAAAAGAGACTTCCCAGGTATAAGATATGCTCAGGTATTATTTTCAAGAAATCCCAGAATATTACCGAGAAATATTTTGGAGTTATCCCAAAAAAAGCATACGTTACTCCTGAGTATTTAAAGGGAGTCAGATTCTGGTCTGAAAATGAAAATTATAAAGATTATCCTTTCAACAAAGATGGTATTGGAGCTCCGAATGTGTGGCGGTCAGAGTATGACTACTGGCTTGTTAAAAACTCCGGTGCAGAGATTAAGGATTGCTGCGCCTTAATAGACTTTAACGAGTCAAATGATTATCTCCTTCTTAAGATACACGATATTTTAAACGATAAAATAATTGATATCAAGTGTAAGTACTTAATAAGCGCGGAAGGTGGCAAATCTTTAATCAGATCAAAGCTTGATCCGGGATTTGAAAAAGGTCTGAAATGGTTTACTGCTTACCAGAATTACTTTGAGGGAAGTTCAAACCTGAACCCGAATTATTATCACGGTTTTCTGGAACCCCAATACGGTGAGGTCTACGCGTGGTTCAGCGTTAAGGATGGTTTGCTAGTCTTTGGTACTGCGGCAGCGAAAGGAAAAAAGATCAAGCCTTATCTTTTGAAATATACAGAGTTATTGGAGAAAAAATTTGATCTAAAGTGTGGAAAGATGGTTAGAAAATCGGGCTGTATTGGAAATAACATGAGCCCGGAAGGAAGGTTTTATCTGGGCAAAAACAACATCCTGCTTGTGGGCGAAGCAGCAGGGTTTCTTAATGCATTTGGCGAGGGCATTTCATGCGCATTGACTTCCGGCCTGTTTGCTGCTGAAGCTATAAGCAAAAGTATCAAGTCAGACAGCAATACACTTGAACTATATGCAGAATTGACAAAACGGGAGAGAAAACAAACAACTGCATCATGGAAACTAGGCGCAAGACTGGCAGGCAGAGATCTGATGCCGATTTAAAGTTCAGGGTGAAACAATGGATATACTCCACATAACTATTTTAACTCTTTCATTAATGATCATGTTTGGAGGACTTGCGGGAATAGTGCTTCCTATCATTCCAAGCACACCCTTGATATGGGTCGGCGTATTGATATATGCCGTTTGCGATGGATTTAAAAGCATAAGCTGGTCCCTTGTCTTGATCTTTGGAGTTTTAACTATTCTCTCAGTTATCCTTGATTATTTTGGAGGCGTAATAGGGGCAAAAAAATATGGGGCCACAAAATGGGGATTGATTGGGTCTGTTATCGGTGGTATTGCCGGTTTTTTTATGGGTGGAATAATTGGACTGGTTTTTGGTCCTTTCTTTGGCGCTGTCCTGTTTGAACTAATCTTTGGCAAGGATTTCAGGAGTTCGCTTAAATCGGGGATTGGGACCCTGGTCGGTTTTCTTGGTGGTGCAATAGCAAAACTGGTTATTGGCGTCATTATAATAGGCATTTTCATCTGGAAGGTGTTTTAGAGAAACAAACTATGATTCTACATAGAGAACTGGATATAGGAGAGCTTTCTCCCTGTCCATATCTGCCGGACAGGAAAAAGCAGATCAGATATTTTCTTGCAAGCGAGTTGAACGAATCTGATATTTCATTCTTACTTGAAAAAGGATGGAGAAAATTTGGTGTATATTTTTTCCAACCTTCCTGTCCCGATTGTCGCGAGTGTGTTCCTGTCCGAGTACTATCTGATGAATTTCATCCTTCTAAAAGCCAGAAGCGTAATATGAAAAAGAACAGGGACATTGATGTCGTTTTCGGTCCACTTAAATTCAGTGGAAGGGCCTTTGAGATCTACCAGAACCATTCAAAACAACGTTTCTCACAGGAATGCAATCTGGATGAATTTATTACCAGCTTCTTCTCACCCTCCACCCCAAGCCTTCAATCAGAATACTATCTTAACGGAGAGTTGATAGGTCTGGGTTTTCTGGACAAAGGTGAGGATTGCCTGAGCAGTGTCTACTTTATATACGACACAAAATTTTCTCATCTTGGATTGGGGACTTTCAGCATATTAAAAGAGATATACCACACTCAATCGCTTGGATTAAAATACTATTGCCTGGGTTATTATGTCAAAGAGTGCCAGAGAATGGCGTACAAAAATAACTTTAAACCGAGTGAACACTATAACTGGTTAAAGGACAAGTGGGAAGTCACGCTGGTATGAACAATTTCCCAATACCTGATACAAACACCATAATTGAGATCATAAAAACAGATAGTAAACATGTATCATCAATTATAACGCCTTTGCATGTTTGATAATTTATCCCTGTGGTCTAATCTCTCTTCGCATTCATCTAACCACTTTTTAATTTCGTTAACCTTAAATGGTTTGCAGAACGTTTGACAGCCAAGTCTATTAGCGTGTGCAAGGGTTTCGTTTGTCCATCTCCCTGACATGACTGCTACATTTTGAAACTTACACCCCATACTTCTTTGATGTTCTATGAATTCTAACCCTGTCATATTGGGCATATTAATATCAGTAATTACGATAGTAGTACAATACTCTTCCGGGCAGTCACACTCCTGATTTAAATACACGGGGCTGAAAAATGGCTCAGATGAAGCAAAGACTTCATATCCCCGATCTTTCAATATTTCACAGGTTAAACTTCTTATAGAATCATCATCTTCAAGAACAACAGCTTTTATTTTCATTTTCTATATTCCCCCTTTCCTTTCAGGCTTCGTAGCCTCCTCACAAGGTTAAAGTGAATAAAACATATCAACTAATTCTTTCCTTGTTATTTTATGGTTCATTTCTCAACAAGTTCTATCAGCTTAGATTGATTTCTTCATAAATCACGGTAATCTCATACTAATTACATATTATGGTTTTTAGCACAATTTTATGCGCTTTCATTGAACAATTTGAAATGAAAGGTTATGTGGGTAGTACTATCAGAGTAAGATGGTACTACATGTAGTGCAACATGTCAAGTATATTATTTTATTCCAATTGATTTAAAACGATCTAAAATAACATGGTATTTATACACCTCATACTGTAAAATCCTTCTTTAGAAAGGAAGCATAACAGTGGTTATCAATGTAGAACAAATTAAAAAACTGATTTTACCGTTGCTCTTAGCAGTATTTGCCGGCTGCGCCAGCACAATTAAACTTTCAGAACCCCCGTATATAACCCTGTCAAATATTAATATGCTTAATGTGGGTGTTTTTGAACAACGCTATCGTATTTTGATACGCATTCAGAATCCGAATGATGTTGTAATTCCTATTAAGGGTATGAGCTACCGGATATTTATTAACGAAAAAAGTTTCGCACGTGGCGTAAGTAACAAGCCAGTGAACATTCCGGAATTCGGAGAGGAAGTTATTGAGATAGTTGCGGCCAGTGATCTTACCAATATACTCAGACAGTTTCAGGAATTGATGACTGGCGGTACAAAAAAAGTGAGTTATCGTCTGACCGGCAAGGCCAAATTGGCAAATCGGATGCGCAAGCTCCCATTCGAATACAAAGGAGAACTTGATCTGAATCTGGACAAAAAGGATGGAAGCAACTTTTTTTTAAGCAACCCATGATCTCTTAGAAAGTTTTCTCAACTATGAAAAATAAAGCAGCTGGAATATATACCCATTACGAACAAAAGTTAATTGCTTAACCGTTAAATTGGAGCTTCAAGAGCTGCATGAAAGCATCGAACCGCCTGCTCGATGACGCGCCCAGTCAGGACGCTTTTCAGCATAATCTTCTTTGTCTGGTTGTTCATCATAAGGGTGGCGCAGTAACTCCAGCAATTCATTGACCATCGAATTGTCACCCTGCTCTGCCTTGTCGATTGCAAGCTGGGCCAGGTAGTTTCGCAACACATATTTTGGATTGATGGCGTTCATCCTTCTACGTCGTTTATCGTTTAATGTACCGTCTTTACGCACACGCTCTCCGTAACGCCGTATCCAATTACCGATACGCACTACATGATCATCAGTTAACTGATCAGGCACGTAGAAAGCATTCATTAGAGTTTCCGGCAATGTAACATCGCGTACATCACCCATTGGTTTAAGTTCAAAATCGATCTTTGCAAGCTGTCGAAAAAAAATTGTAATGTCTGTTTCAGCTAACTGCAATATCGCCTGTAGCTCCGTTACTAATTCGTCGTCAGTTTCAGAGTCGAAAGCATTCAGCCCCAGTTTTTTGGCCATCATGGATTGCCAACCATATTCGTACTCTTTTATATAACTCTTCAGTACTCCTTTTAATAGTTCTGCCCGCTCGACCAATGGAGAGATGGCATGGGAGAGTTGAGCAAGGTTCCAGTAAGCAATTTGTGGCTGTTTGCCAAAGCAATATCGATGAAGTCCAGCGTCGGTTGTGTTAGGGGTCCAGTCGGGGTCATAGCCTTCCAGCCAGCCATAGGGGCCGTAGTCAATCGTGAGGCCGAGAATCGACATGTTATCAGTGTTCATAACACCATGGACGAACCCCACACGCATCCAGTGTACAACCATCTCTGCTGTTCTGCGGCAGACCTCCTCAAACCACGCCAGATAAATATCAGGAGACGGTTCACCCAAATGGGGAAAATCAGTACGTATGGTGTAATCTAACAGCTGTTGCAATACATCGGTTTCTCGACGCGCTGCAAAAATCTGAAAACTGCCGAAGCGTGTAAATGATTGGGCGACACGGCAGACAACGGCTCCCGGTTCAGGCCTGGAATTGCCATCATAAAACATATCCCTGACAATCTGCTCTCCCGTAGTTACCAGACTTAACGCTCGTGTCGTGGGTATTCCCAAATGATGCATCGCTTCGCTACACAGAAACTCACGTACTGATGAGCGTAAAACAGCAAAACCGTCTGCCATTCGTGCATATGGTGTTGGGCCGGCTCCTTTTAGTTGTAATGTCCACCTCTCTCCATTATGATTAACTATCTCACCAAGATTTATAGCACGACCATCTCCGAGTTGTCCTGCCCAGCTGCCGAACTGATGGCCACCGTAACAGGTGGCATAACAATCCATAGCAGGCAGCAACCGGTTGCCTGAAAATACCTGTACAAAATCATCAGTTTCGCAAATGCCACTTGCAAAACCCAGTTTCTCAGCCACTTCCCTGGCATAGGCAACCATCTGCGGCTGAACAACTTTTGTTGGTTGTACACGAGAGTAACAAGCCCGTTTTACCTGACGGCGATAGTTTTCCGTTTCGGGGTCGGCGGGTAGTTCACGCATAAAGCTATTATCAAACGTTAAGGTATCCAGAGTCTGCGCTTCCAATTGAGTATTCATCTTGAATAATTAAATGGTAAAAATTAATCTACTATTTTCATTATACATTTAACCGTTTTGATTACAAGAATCTGCTAGTATTGAATAATGAGAATTAAAAAAATTTTGGTAGATGTGTATTAGTGTTCGTTATCTCTGACATAGTCTTTGCGCATAGCAGGCTGCACCAAATAACCCGATATCTTCCCGGCAATTTAAATTAACCGGGATCATTTGAAGCAATTTTTCTTGTGTAGGAGAATTACAGAATTCTTGTATAAAATAATTATTGTTAACAACTTCCGGGTTTTTTGCAGCTATACCTCCTGAAATTATAATACCACCTGTTGCATATACGGATAATGCATAACTCCGACACGCTCTGGCATAAAAACGTGTAAACAGTTTAAGAGCAGAGCTGTTTCTTGAATTGTCTCTCATTACGTTTTCCGGAGTTAATCTCTGCCCAGATAAAAACTCGTGAAGTAAGGATATTCCAATTCCACTTACAACCAGATCACCAGACAAATATGGTATATTCAGCTTTTTAGTAGCAAAGTTTTCAAATTCCAACTCTTCTTCCCCAATAAACGGAAATGCTATATGTGCACCTTCCGATGCCACCGGGATATAATCATGTTCTTCTTTCTTTGAACATTTATTATAAACCAGTGCGCAATGTCCAAGACCTGTTCCGGCACCAATAACCGCTTTTGTACCTTCATAATCACTTTCACCACTTTTTATTGGAATCGTTTTTGAATATATCTTTTTCGTTAAGCATGCATACGCTTGAGCGACGAAATCATTTATAATAATACATTTTTTCTCTTTGATAGAGTTCAAATCTATCTCCCACTTAATATTGGGAGGAGTACATTTATTATTTCGGACAGGCCCAGCCACAGCAAAAACCACAATGTTATAGTTACATAATTCACAGAACGAATTCGACTTTAAATCCAGAAAATTCTGGACTAAATCATTAAAAGAAGAAATATTGTGACTTGCAGTATTAAATGATAAGATATCTACCATTTCCAGTGTCTTCCCAAGGCCTGCCTCAAAATGAGCAAACCGACTGGTTGTTCCACCTATATCTGCAGCAAGAATACTGATTGTTGTGTTCATGATTAATTGCTTGTATTAGTTCATAAGTTAATGATTATCAAATATAACTCAAGTACAAATTGATAATAGTTTTTATTTCTTTTCTATTGCACCGGCAAATGTCCAGAACGTGGACGTACCTCCTCTTCGTCTCAGGACAACAATGCTTCCAGTTTCATCCTCTAAATACACCTCTTCACCCTCATCCATAATAAAGATTGTTCCATTATCCAGCATCTCCTGAACAGCAACAACATCGTCAATTCGTTCTGCCAGCAATTCAAAAGATTCTTTGTTGATAGCCCCAAACCACCCTCCTTTAGTAATATACAAATCGGATGCGCAGATTTCTGTTGTAAAAAACAGGGTGATTAAGAATATAATAGAAATAATTGCTCTCTTCATGAGGTCATTCCCCTTTCTATAGTTAATGTTTTAAGAGTGACAGCGGTTAAATACTGTGGTTCTCGTCTCAATAATTTAACCTGTTTGTACAAGTAAGGTAGCTATTCTTCGACTATCCTCGGTATGAAATCACACTATTTTAGTTCTTCGGAATGAAAGAGTCTCAAGAGATCCAATAAGCTTCTCCCCGTGAAAACAAGGAAGCATTCGGGTATGACGTAAGTTCAACATATTCCACATTCCGTTTCAGAAAATTCGTATACGTTGCATGCTTGTATACAGTACATATCAATTTTTTTTTAGTTTAATTTCTGGATCTTATAGCCTAGTAAAAAATCATTGATTTATAACCACCCCTTGCCCCTCCTTCTCAAGGAGGGTGTCAAAAGACTCGATACTTGAGATCCGAGAAATAGGAAATATTTCTCAACATATAAAGCAATTACAAAAATATTTATAATCATAGTCCAAGAAACCGAATTGTTATTCCACAGAGACAAATGGTTGCACCTGCCAGGGCATGAGTGTATCGCTCCAGCCTTCCCAGAGGCAGTAGATTTGCCCCCAGAGAGAGAAGTATAACAATACTCAGCATTGTTGCAATCGTCACAACACCGAAAACACCGGTTACCAGCACCATACCAATAGTACTGCTCTTTGCCGCAGGATATATCAGTAACGGAATCAGGGGCTCACAGGGACCAAATACAAAGATGGTAAATAGTATCCATGGAGTAAGGTTCTTTGCTTTTTCTCCCTTATGAACATGTAATTGCTCTTTACTATCATGCTGATGTTTATGTTTATGAATTGGCATACTTGCGTCTCCGTGCGCATGCCAGTGTACGTGCGGACGGTTCCTTCGTGCCGTGAATACTCCCCAGATAAAATACCCCAGCCCGAAAGCTATGAGAAACCATGCCGCAATTCCACCGCGAAAGGACTCAATTGCACCTAACTTATTTAAAGATATTCCCAGAGCGACGCCTATTATACCTAAAACTACAGAACTCAATACATGGCCTATCCCACATAAAACGGTTATGAAGGTTGTTCTGGTCAACGACCATTTCTTTGCCCGCGCCATTACAATAAAAGGCAGATAGTGGTCAGGCCCGAGCATTGTATGAATCAGGCCTATTGATGCCGCCGTAATTGTGATAACAGTTATTTCGTGCAACTTTTATATTCCTTTCAATATCAGGGTTAGATTCCCTGTCTGTTGCCCAAGTATGTTTTTCCTCGGGAATGACAGCTAAATCGCTTGTTGTTATTTTACCGTCCAGCCCATCTTCCATTCCTGACCCTGATCAGAAATCTATTTTTGTACATATTTCAGTACAGGAATAGCAGGTAGCATAATTTAAATATTTGTAGCACAGATACACAAAAAAACATCAACGAAAGTCTTTACCCAGAGTAGTCGTTGTCAGCTTTCCATGCATTACCCCTTTTGTTCCGATAAGCCTGTCAGCAACTATCTTTATTTCCCTGGCCTTGCCTTTCACCACTAAAACCTCCAGGCAGTTATGGGAGTCAAGATGCACGTGCATGGTGGAAATCATAGAAGCGTGGTATTTGTGCTGAATGTTTGTCAAAGTATCTGTTAATTCACGCTTGTGATGGTTGTAGATAATGGTAATAGTCCCAACAGTCTCTCCTTCACCTGCCTTCCACTCCTCTTCCACCAGGTTGCCTCTTATCAGGTCTCTGATAGCTTCTGATCTGTTTGCATAACCTTTCTGGCTTATATACTTATCAAATTGTTTGAGAAGTCTGGCGTCCATTGAAACCCCAAACCTGACTAAATCATCCATAATGCAAACCTTATCATCGTGTTACCATTTTATATTTTGTACCACTAATAAGCACAAAAGTCAATGTGTAGTTTCAACATCATAACCCAATACGTTGAAAAAAACCTGTAGATTAATGACCTCCCTCTTCCCCGTCCTTCTCAAGGTGGGATCCAAAAAAAAGCGCTTCTCAACGTATTAGATAATTAGATCTCAACCCTATCTCCTTCTTGACGAAATACCATGTTTCATGTATTATGCAGCGGCAAGTATTCAAATAACCTTTGTAAAGTCCACTTGCTGGAGAAAACGAGCTGGATTCCCGCTTTCCCGTCCGAACGGAATTATCCGGGTTGGTGCGGGAATGACAATGTAGAATTTGTCATTCCCAACTTGATTGGGAGTCTAATAAATATTGAGATTCCTAAACATCAAGTTATTTACATAAAATCGCTTTAAATGATACAGGAGACATTAATATGGCAGATACACATTCACTTGACATTGTATGTAAGGTAGAGATACACGAGGTTAAGAACGCGGTAGATCAGGCCAAAAAGCAATTGGCGGTAAGATACGATTTTAAAGGAAGCAAATCGTCAATCACCTTGAATAAAGATGACTCCATAACGTTGATCGCCGATGATGACTATAAACTTAAAAGTTTAACAGATATTTTGACTGAAAAACTTGCAAAGAGAGCAATCCCATCAAAAGCCCTTGTTTTTGGAAAAACAGAAAAAGCCCTGGGAAATACTATAAGGCAGGTTATTACGTTTCAGTCAGGCATTCCTATGGATAAAGCAAAAGAGATTGTAAAACTTATAAAAGGCATGAAGCTGAAAGTACAATCACAAATTCAGGAAGATAAAATCAGGTTATCAGGAAAAAAGATAGATGATCTGCAAACCGTTATGCAGACAATCAAAGACCAGGATTATGATTTTGCAGTGCAATTCGAAAATTATAAATAGAGAATCGAATTATACAAATTAACACAAAAAACAACAGGTGTGGTTTTCGTTCAATTCTGGCAAACTTGAACCGTCACTGAATAACCCGGTGGATTAATGAATATTTTGCACTCTTTCTAGATCCTTACTCCTACCTTCTTGAATTCCTTTTCACTGTATAACATTACGTAATCGTCAAGACCGGTTTTCTCTTTTATGCTGTTTATAACGTTTTCACACTCTTCATCAGTATAACCATGAATCATGGTAAATACGTTATACTCCCAACCTGGAAATGTCGGACGTTCATAACAATGTGTAACCTCTTCAAAAGCCGCCATTATTTTTCCGCACTCATCCACCTTCTCCTGAGGAACCTTCCATACTGTCATGGCATTAGAGTTTATCCCTATCTTCCTGTGAGCTATAGAAGCCGCAAGCCTCCTTATCTTTCCACATTCCAACAGGGACTTTAATCTGTCTATAACTTCTTCCTCAGACATACCTAATGCATCTGCTATATCTTTGTATGGGGTCTTTGTCAGGGGTAAACCCTCCTGAGTATGTTTAATCAGTTTAATATCTAAATCTTCTGTCATAAATTATCCTTTTTTGTATATTTTAAATTTCACACCTATCTTATATTTCTTAGTCGTTGGCAGCATGCGGACATCAAAACCGGTACGAGTCTCTATCTCTTTAATATTTTCTTCAAGCTTTTCCTGTGATGGTGCCGACATCGTAAACCAGATATTAAGAGGAAGCTCTTTGTTTTTCCCTTTTCTTAAATAATTATGAGAAACACCGCTATACCCGTTTATCACCTCAGCTACATCATCAATTCTGTCATCAGGTACCTGCATCGCCGCAAGTGTCGCAGAGTTTCCAACAGCCTGGGTATTTATAATAGGGGCAAGACGTCTGACGTATTTACCCTCAACCATAGCTTTTATTTTTTCAATGACCAAGTCTTCATCAAGATCCAGTTCATTGGCAATATCCAGGAATGGTCTATGTGTCAATGGAAGATTTGATTGAAGCCTTTGTAGTATTTTTTTTTCAGTATCGTTTAATGCCATTTTATTAAATTTCCCACCTTAAAAAATGTACGGAACCTACGCAACGATTTTTGTTACGCCTAATTATGCATTCCCGAATGTACTATCTCTTTATCACTCACCTGTTCACGTGAAAGATCTTTATTTTCATTTAACCTTCTTTTAAACTCTTCAATGCCAATTTTTCTTACTAATTCTCCAAAACGTTTTTCTTTCTTTTCATTCAGTAACGCGTCTACACACACATCCAGAGCCTTGAGTACTTCGGATTCATCTGCAAAGCCTGTAAGGTCGTCCGCAAACCGAGGATGTCTTCCCAGCTTACCTCCAATCATTACGCGAAAGCATTTTTTCTCTGTCTTTATCGTACCGGTAGGACAAACCTCGGCACATAAGCCACAATGTACACAACGATCATAGTTAATGGCAACAACCCTTTTCCGGTTTTCAGGCTGCCCGGTTTGCCCATCTCCTGTTACTTCCGCCTGTTCATTTGACATTCCCGTAATCCTGATAGCACCTTCTTTACAGGCCCTCAAACAATTTCCACAACCGTTACATTCAAAAGCGTCATCCACAATTACTTTAGCCCTGACGTGTACACCAAAATCCCTGATTTGAGGCATGGAACAGCAGTTCGGACAACTGGAAATCGCGATCTTCAGCCTCTGATGAGGAAGGATTTTACCATCTATTCTGTTGATCAGTTTTTTACTGAATTCGATCTCTCTCAGCCGGTTTTTCATTTTCTGACGAAGCCCTTTGACTCCTTCTATCAAAAACGGACATTCAACATCTTCTCCACGGCATATTTCAATAGTGTACATTGCCGGAAGCCCGTCTTCCTCACTATATTCATCTGACCTTTTCAGGATTTCAAATTTATCTTCCCCCATTTTTGAGTCCAGAGAGAAAGGATTTGCGTTCATAACCCCTTTATCGCTTTTAACACTTCCGGTACCCATAAAACCTGCCTTTGCGTCTTCAACATCTTCCAGGGTTACAATGCTCTTCCCCTTTTCACTGGCACGTTTTTCGATCTTTGATCGAGCCATCCTTCTTACAAATATGGGTATTTTTTCAAGCCTTAAACTTGCCTCTTTATCCCATTCCATTAAACTTAACTCCCTTAAAAGCAGAAAACTTTCTAAAACAAAGCCTTAACGGTCATATATATTGAAAATTATAAAAGACTTCATTATATTTTATACTGACTTTTAGTCAAACAAAAACTAGTAGCAGATTTTAATTGAGGATATTCTCAAGGTAGGAAATTATATTTTCTGCAATATCCGATTTGGTTTTTAATGGCCTCGATATTTTACTGTCTTCTGTAACCATGTACGCAATATGGCGGTTGCAGGAGATGTTTTTGTTATCATTTGCTACGATTATGTCAGCCCTGTTCTTTTTTAGAAATCTTCTGGCTGTTTTTATCAGATCGTCTTTTGTTCTGTTTACCTCTAATTTAAAACCAACAAGCTGTGCATCCGGCCATATATCCCTGATAATTGCTATGACCTTTGGTGTTTTTACCAGCTTCAGTAACCATTCTTTCTTTTTTGACGGTGTTTTGTCAGGTTTAACCCTGGCCGGCACATAATCAGCTACCGCCATTGCGTGAACAATAGCATCAAATTTCTTTCTCTTCAATTTTTCCTTAATAACCTTAACCAGATCATCATTCGTTTCAATTTCAATCAACTTAAGCTGTGAAGGATTTATGTCCTTGAGATCTTGAACTAAAGGAAACAGGCTATCTGCACCGTAGACATAGGTAACTATCGCACCTCGGCTCATGGCAACATGTGCTATTTCCCTGCCAAGCTTCCCTGTTGAAGTGTTGGTTATGTATCGAATGGCGTCCAGATAGCCACGAGTTGAACCAGAGGTAATAAGAATATTTTTCTTTTTGAGGAGGGGCATTTAACGTCTTTAATCCTGTAAATGCTTGACATTAAAGAGGGTTTTTAAAGTTGATACCGGGACAACCCTGGTTGCGAGTACCCGGTATCAACAAGTATCTATCAGCTATTCCTTTTTATTTTCCAACTCAATAGTATTTACTTCACCAAATCCAGTTAACGGTTTATCAAATTGCTCCACATCTCCAATAACGAGCAATTTAATATCGTCGGGGCGTAAATACTCTTTTGCCACACGAGCTATATCTTCTTTAGTAATTGCCTTTATATTATCCACATAGGTATCAAGATAATCTAATGGCAAACCTTCGTATTCTATCCCTACCATTTGACCAACGATACTTGCACTCGATGTAAATTTAAAGATAAACTGGTTTATGTAGGTATCTTTTGCCAGTTCTAATTCATCATCACCAACGTGTTCTTCCCTGATCTTCCTTACTTCATCCAGGGCGAAATTTATGGCTTTTACCGTCGATTCACTTTTAGTCTGGCACGATGCGAAGAAGAAACCAAGATCTCTTGGAGTATGAAACCCACTGTACGCCGAATATGCCAACCCTTCATCTGAACGAACTTTACTCGGAATTCTGGAGGTAAAGCTTCCTCCTCCAAGGATAAAGTTCATTATCTTAATTGGGAAATAGTCTTTGTTTAACCTGTTTATGCCTAAATGGCCAAAAACCACGCTGGCCTGGTTCACATCTTTGTAAATATAATTTATTGACCTTTTGAATTTTTTCTCAACTGCTGGCACTTCCGAAAAATGTATTTCTCTCTTTTTCCAATCTGCAAAAACAACCTTTAGCTTTTCTAATATTTCCTGTGTATCAAAATCACCGGAAATACCCATAATAACATTGTTCGGGCAAAAGTACTTTTTATGGAAAGCAATCATGTCATCTCTGGTTATACTTTCTACGGTCTCTTTATACCCTATTATTTTCCTACTATACGGATGGTCCGCCTTATAAAGGATCTTCCTGAACTCCCTGAAAATAATCTTGCTGGGGGTATCATTTTCCCTTCTTATGTTTTCCAGTATCTCATCTTTCTCCTTCCTGATCATATCTTCAGGAAAAGCAGGGTTCATCAACACATCCGCAAAAACATCCAGACCTTTGTCAATATCCTTCTTCATTGTAGAAAGAGATGCGCTACCTGATTCTCTGCTAATGCCGGTCTCAACAGATGCGGCAATAAACTCCAGTTCTTCATTCATCTGTTCCGGCGTTCTTGTCTTTGTACCACCTCTTCTCATTACACTGCCAACCAGATTTGCAAGCCCTGCTTTCTCTTCAGGCTCATAAACGGCTCCTGTCCTGAATTTAGCTGTAATTTTAAAAAGAGGCAATTCGTGGTCTTCAAGAAGGTAAATGACCATGCCATTGTCCAGAACCACTCGTTCAGGCCTTGGCGGAGTAAACTCAATTGGTTCGTATTCAAACTTAGATACTATCTTTGCCCCCTCAGATTGGGGTGCGGTCATAACCGGTTCAATCGCCTGTCCGCTATGTTCATCATACGCATAAAGTGTTTTTGCCTGCCCAATAGAAAAACCTGACAGCATGATAATGAAAATAAAAAAATGTCTTAGTGAAAAATTAACTTCCTTTGTTTTCATGAGCTGCACCGTTTCCTTTCTTTTTATTCACTAAGATTGCTACCGTTCTGTTGGTCTTTGTAAAATATTTGTTTGCAACACGTATAATATCTTCCGGCGTCACAGCCACTGTCTTCTCAACAAGCGTATTAATATATCTCCAATCTGAAATCGCTTCGTATGAAGAGATTTCACTTGCCAACCCTGATGCGGATTCCAGGCTCCTTACAAAACCGGCTTCCAATTGGTTTTTAATTTTTTGTAATTCATGGTCAGTCACAGGAGTCGTCTTCAGCTTTTCCAACTCTTCGTATATTGCTTCTTCAACCTCTTCAGCGGTATGAGGATGTCGAGGCGAAGAGAAGAAGATAAATGTATCTGGATACTTGGATGCTCCACCATACGCGTGGGCCATTACGGCAATACGCTTCTCTTCTATCAAACTTTTATACAGTCTCGAAGTTCTTCCATTTGACAAAATTGCCTCGATAACATCAAATACGTATTGGTCCGGGTGACCGACAGCAGGCTTATGATAGGCAATAGACAGTACCGGATTGGCGTCGTATTCCACATAAACCCTACGTTCTCCTCTTTGCTGCGGCTCTACGGTTGTAACAGAGGGCGGTGCAGGTTGACGCTCAATATCACCAAAGTGCTTCTCAATAAGATCAACAACTATATCAGGATTAATATCCCCTACAACGACGATTACCGCATTGTTAGGCGAATAGTATTGCTCAAAATATTCTGAAACATCCGCCTTTTTCATATTCCGAATATCCGACATCCAACCTATAACAGGCCAGCCATAAGGATGGGCAGTAAAAGTGGCGGCATTCAGCTGCTCTATTAACAGGCCGAACGGACTGTTTTCCGTGCGCATACGTCTCTCTTCCATCACAACGTCCCTTTCAGAGTAGAACTCCCTCAAGACGAGATTTTTCATACGGTCAGACTCCATAAATGCCCACAATTCAAGCCTGTTTGCCGGCAGGTTGCAGTAATAATACGTTGCATCGTTCCCGGTTGAAGCATTAAGCCCTGTAGCACCATTCTTAAGATAAATAGACCACATTTCATCCTTCACGATCAAGTCTTTCTGCTTTTTCCATACATCTTCCAATTCCTCCTGCAGTCGTTTGAGCTTTTCGATGTCTTTATCATTTCCTTTAGACTTTTCAAATACAATATCAGACATGAGCTCATCCTCTTTTGCCAGCAGAGGTTTTTCGCTGTTATAATCTTTAGTCCCGAAAATCTCTGTACCTTTAAACATCATATGTTCAAACAGGTGAGATGCGCCTGTTATTCCCGGACGCTCATTTACTGAACCAACTTTGTAAACGATTCTGAGTGAGACTATTGGAACATCGTGTTTCTCCAACATTAACAATTTAATACCGTTATCCAGTTTGTGCTCTTTTACATCAAGTTTCAGCTTTTGGCCAAAGGCGTTTGCACAAAAAAAGAGTATTACTGAGATAACAATAATTTTTGTTCTGAACTTCTTCATCAAAAAGATCTCCTCTCTTATAATTTATATCCGGCAGTGAATAGGAGTATACATGAATTTACACTTCTTTTATTCTTATCAAGCTGCTAAATACTGCTACAATAGTTTCACAAAGAAAGTTCCAATCAAGTTATGAAAACTACCTGTAATCCTTCATATTGATAAAAAGTAAAGCTGAAAAATACTTGATAACCGGACAAATTAATCATCATACCAGAACCCGCATTTATCCTTAAGATGTGAAAAGTGATCTCTCACGCTGAATGGATATAACTTACACATATGAGGCCTGCGATCATGTTCTTTACATATTGCATAGCCACTTTCGTCAAACAAGAGGCTGGGGCATCGTATTGAAGTATGGCAGCAACCGCCACATCGTTTACACTCTCCTTTTCTTGTCTCTACTGAATGAGCTACTTCTTTTTTGTTAAAGAAGTAATAAAACCTTCGCCATATCTGATGTTTTAAAGACAGAAAAAAGATATCAATTTTTTGCAAAATACACTCCCTCCTTTTTTAAAGTGTTATTTTAATAACTTTATTGATTAAATCAAATAAAAACATTGACAGACACCTGCTCGTGTGATATATCATAATGTTTAAATTCTTTAGATAAAAGAAACAGTATTAATACTTTCATAATCAATTTTTTGACATTTAACTTATAACCATGACTAAAACTTTTCTAGCAAAGAAAGAAGACCTACAAAGAGATTGGCATGTTATTGATGCCACAGATAAAGTCCTGGGAAGAATGGCAAGTCGAATTGCCATGATACTTCAGGGAAAAACAAAGCCTATATACACACCGCATGTTGACACCGGTGATTTTGTTATTGTAACCAATGCGAAGAAAATAAAATTAACAGGTAACAAAATGAATGATAAGGTTTATTACACTCATTCAGGTTACCCCGGAGGGTTCAAGGAGCATCCTATAAAAAAATGGATGGAAAAACATCCTGATAGAATAGTAAATTTAGCAGTAAAAAGAATGTTACCAAAAACAAAGCTCGGAAGTGCCATGTTAAAAAAATTAAAGGTTTATGCCGGCCCTGACCATTCTCACGAGGCCCAGCAGCCAAAAATTCTGGAAATTTAAATTACTATAAGGAAACAAAATGACTGACGAAACAAAATTCATTTGGGGCACTGGCAGACGCAAAACTTCTGTGGCAAGGGCCAGAATAAGAAAAGGTACCGGAAAATTTATTGTAAACCGTAGAGAACTGAGTGATTACTTTGGCAGGGATCGTGATCAATTTGTAGCCCAACAACCATTAAAAACCACAAAAACAGACGGGCAATATGATGTTTTCATAAATGTCCAGGGCGGAGGCTTAACAGGTCAGGCCGGAGCAATTTCGCTGGGCATATCAAGAGCTCTTTTTAAAGCAGATCAGGAACTTGCAGAGAGCCTGAGGGGTGCCAGTCTCTTGACGCGAGACAGCAGGATGAAAGAGCGGAAAAAATACGGCAAGAAAGGTGCAAGAGCAAGCTTCCAGTGGACAAAAAGATAACAGCTTATTTATTTTTATTTAAAGATAGTAGCCAATTTGTTTTCTAATAGAACTTAGTTGTCAGCTTTAAATATTCATTTAGTTCCACGTTATAGAGCATCCAACCATTTTATTGCTGACACGGCGGGCCCCCTCTAATTAACGCTCCTCACAGTATACGGGCTTTATGCAATAGCCGAAAGCACCAACTAACAGCCTCAATGGATTCTACATCTACTACTCTACTTCTTTGCCCCCAACCGAGATTACAAAATTTCCCACTCAAATCTGCTTGTAAAAAATCGCCTCCATATATTTACACCTATTATATTGGCAGCCACAAAGCGGCGGCCAATGTCCAGGATGAGGAATTCACCATTGCCAGGTTTTTCGTTAACTCGAAAGTTGGCAACAGATTGAGCAGATGCAAGAAGAAACACTCCAGATCCTGGACAATGTCATCAGAATAGACATAGCCCCTTGTTTTCGTCAATCACCGAATATAGTTTGAAGCTTGCCATCAAACACCTACTCTGTAAAACCGGCTCCGCCCATGAAGAAATTGTCTGGGGCAGTAAAACATTCGGATACCGCAAAATAATATAAGACATGTCATAGGCTTGCCTGAAAAATTACATTGTCAAGAAGAATTGACACAATAAATCCCATACCAACCACAACCAGTATTTTTACAACTTTTCCTTCAATTGCCACCAGTATTTTTGTCTTTATATATCTTGTCCACTGCCACATCATAATCGGTCGCCACATTCATCCTGTCAAATTCTTTACGGAGAACACGGTGGCAATGACTGCAGGATTGTTTTAACGCTCTTAATCGCGGAACAGTTCCATCAAAATCTTTCTCCTTACACGTTTTAGTAATCCTTGCCAGCTGATCTTTAAACATCTCTTGAAGCTCAAAAAAGTCTTCCGGGATTTCATCACTGGATAGATCCAGCGCACCAAAAGATTTCTCTATATTAGCACACAAAGCCTCAGCATCAGCCCAATCACCTTCACCCATTTTACGTGTAAGTAGAGTTGTATCGCTCTTTATCTGTTTCATATGTTCTTTAAATCCAAGTTTAGTGTACCATTGAGCATTTTCATCACTATCATTCCCGACTATCTGCTCCTCTACCTTTCCACAAGACAGGACAAAGATTAAACCAATTATTGAAAACTTCAAAATATTTCTCGTAAATTTATTGCTATGTATTTCCATGATGTAAATAAATCCTTCCTACTAAAATAATATGTTTGTTAATTATGCGTTGCGAACACACGAAGAACAGGAGAGTTTATCATTATCTCCTGTAACAAAGATATGCCGGAACATTGGATACTGCCATGGTAAATACATTTATCATATAGTTACCAGAAATATATCCATTGTTAATAATACTTTACAAATACCCTTATAACCCATTTTACAAGAAAGGCTACATTTTGTCATAGACAAAATGTAGCCCCTTGCTATTAACAGCTAACTTAATACCGCTTATTAATCAAATACAAACTGTTCAATCTAGAAAAGTCCCTTAACCCTGCCGGTTTCCACATCAACATCCACACGTCTGTAAGCAGGGTCTGAGCAGGTACCCGGCATGAGTTTCACTGTACCGGCAAATGGTACCACAAACCCGGCCCCTTTGAACGTTAGCACCTCCTGGATATTCAATCTCCAACCCTTCGGAGCACCCTTGAGCATTGGGTTATCCGTGAGGGAAAGATGTGTCTTAGCCATACATATTCCAAGCTTGGAAACTTCCGGATCAACGTCCATCGCCTTGATCTTTGCCTGAGCAGTCGGAGAGTAGTCCACTCCATCAGCACCGTAAACCTCTGTGGCAATCATATTTATACGCTCGCTCAATGGGGTTTCCAGCTCATAGAGAAACTTGAAGTTGTTCTCATCGTTACATGCATCTACCACGGCATCAGCCAGTTCCAGTGCCCCTTCTCCTCCTTTTTCCCAATGCTTGGAGAGAGCAACACGTGCTCCGGCATCTTCTACCACCTTTCGTACCGCATTTACCTCATTATCCGTATCGGTATAGAAGTGATTTATACAGACCACAGGGTTTATACCAGCCTTCTTTACCACATTAATAAGGTGGAGTAGATTCGTTTCCGCCCCTTTCACAGCAAATTCAACGTTCTCTTCCTTGTAAACTGGGTCCAGAGGATGTCCAGGAACAGGAATCGGAGCACCACCATGGCTTTTAAGCGCCCTGATAGTGGCAACAAGAACCGCTGCATGAGGCTTGTTTCCTGAGAAACGGCATTTCAGGTTCCAGAATTTTTCAAATCCTATATCTGCTCCAAAACCGGATTCAGTTACATTATAATCACCCAACTTCAGCCCAAGCCTGTCTGCTACAATCGAGGATTGGCCAATGGCAATATTGGCAAATGGCCCTGCATGGACTAATACCGGCTGGCCTTCAATGGTCTGCATCAGGTTTGGATTAAGCGCTTCAACCATCCACGCAGTCATAGCACCATCAACTTCTATATCGGCAGTTGTAACAGGTTTGCCTGATTTATCGTAAGCCAGCACTATTTTACTCATCCTCTCACGCATATCCTTCAGATCTTTTGCAACTGAGAGTATAGCCATAATCTCGGAAGATACAGCAATGGCAAACCCTGACTGCATCATAAACCCATCCATCTTTCCGCCTATACCGATAGTGATATCCCTGAGCGCCTGTGCACAAAAATCTATAATCCACTTGAAATTAATATTATATGGATCAATATTAAGACGTTTCAGATTCCGTTTTGCAAGCTGTTCGTCGTTATAGTTAAACTCATGCTGTATCCTGGATGTAAGCGCCACCATGCCCAGGTTATGCGCGTTCATTATCGCGTTAATATCCCCTGTCAGTCCCAGAGAAAAAGGAGTTAGCGGGATACATTGAGAAAGCCCGCCACCAGCGGCAGAACCCTTAATATTCATAGTAGGTCCGCCTGAAGGTTGACGAATAGCGCCTATAACATTTTTGCCTCTTTTTCCCAAACCCTGTACCAGACCCATAGTGGTAGTAGACTTTCCTTCACCCAGAGGAGTCGGGGTGATTGCAGTCACATCTACATATTTCCCATCCGGTTTACTTTCCAGCCGCTTAATTGCCTTGTTAAAATCAATTTTTGCCACATAGTGCCCGTGAGGAAGCAGTTCATCCTTCTCAATACCCAGCTGCTCAGCTAACTGATAAACAGTCTTCATCCCGGCTTCAGAATCTTCCGCTATTTCCCAATCCGCATGTTTGGTCGGATCCAATGCCATAATAATTTACCCTCCTTTTAGATTATAAACTAATAAACTAATACATTCTGCAAATTATACAACAAACTAACATTTATTAACTAAACGCAATAAATTATTGTTATCATTTTTCAAAATACGACGAAAATGTCAACATTTGCAACTGCAAAGACAATAAACCTTTCAATTATATTGATAAAATTTCCAGGGTCAAGAAATATATATATTACACGACATTTACGAGGTATTGAAAATTGCATAAAACTTACCGCAGACTAATGATAACTATCTACAAGGCAATAATACTTCCAACATAACCCATGGTGATATTACGAACCAGAGGATGAAAACGAATCGAGTCGATTCTAACATTAGCTTATGGCACACTTTAATATAATTAAAAAGTGATTAATTATTTTTCCTGAAAGCCCACTATTCACAGTAGAATTATTGTACAATTATTAGACATTAAACTCTTTGGATAAATTTCTTGTAATATAACAATCCATTTACATCTTTATGTTTGTTATCTAACTACATAGACTTACAGAAACGTAATAAATATCATTAAAAAAAAATTCAATTTGGACCATTTTTTGCTCTTACTCAATTGTACAATTTTCTTATGGAAGTTCATTGTTTTTATAATTTTATCCAAAAGACAATAATATAAACAGGTTTGATGAATCTAAAAGAAGACGAAAAAACGTTAAGACATGCACACATATTTCTAATTCTAATTGATATCCACAATTCACATTGAAAAAAACCAGACCACAGACGATACGAGTTGCAATTTTTCTGCTATTTACAATTACCTTACTTTTACCTGGTGTTTCAATAGCTTCGGAAGTTAGCAAAAATGATCGTAGAATTGTAACTGATTTCTCCATAAAACTTGAAAATTATCATGATGACCACTTGACGGCACTTAGTAATATTTTAAAGTATAGAATTATCACCAATCCCCTTGATCGCATCACAATAGCATCAGCAGTCGGGGATAATATACATAGCCCTCATGCTATTAAAACATCTTTTCCTATGAAACTCGAAAGCTATCATGATGGACATTTGACTAAACTTGGAGATATTTTAAAACACAGGATCAAGGTCAATCCACTAAACCTGGTTGTTTCTGTTTTATTCTTCCTGGGAGTTTTACATACATTTTTTGCAGGTAAGTTTACGAAACTTGCCAAAAAAATTGAGAAGAGACACAGGGAAGAGATAATAAAACAAAAGAATGGTGATAAATACACAGGCGAAGTTGTTGAAGAAGTAAGTTTTATTTCTGAACTTCTTCATTTTCTTGGTGAAGTAGAAGTCATATTTGGGATCTGGGTCATTCCTGTTTTCTGGATAATTGCAATTAATTATGGAATGGAAAATTCTATCCACTATTTTACAAATGCAAATTATACCGAACCTATTTTTGTAGTAGTGATTATGACACTTGCATCCACCAGACCTATTGTCAGGCTTGCAGAAAAGACAATTATCATGATTGCCGGCTTAGGCGGAGGAACGACTGCCGCTGTATGGTTCACCGTTTTAACTGTTGGCCCTATCCTTGGGTCTTTCATTACAGAACCAGGAGCAATGACAGTATCAGCACTTATCCTTGCCAAACAGTTTTACTCAAAAAAGCCTGGCAACAAGCTTGCTTATGCAACTATTGGCTTGCTATTTGTTAATATATCAGTAGGTGGTACCATTACTCATTTTGCCGCACCACCGGTTTTAATGGTTGCAGAAAAATGGCACTGGGACCTTGCCTTCATGTTTACAAATTTTGGATATAAGGCCTTAATCGGAATCGCTTGTGCCAATCTACTTTATTACATAATATTCAAATCTGATCTTAAAAAGATGGGAAAATGGAAAAATGCTGAAGAATCCAATCAAAAGGTGGAAATTGATTGGGACATAAGAGACGATGGTGTTCCTGTTGGAGTAACAATAGCCCATATTTTTTTTATGACTTGGACCGTCTTTTTTGCTCACTATCCGCCGCTATTTCTTGCCGGCTTCCTCTGCTACCTCGGGTTTGCCAAGGCTACTAAACATCATCAAAACCGTACTGATTTAAAACCGGCATTACTGGTAGGATTTTTCCTGGCAGGGCTGGTAATTCACGGAGGATTACAGCAATGGTGGATTGCCCCTGTTCTGGGAAGTTTAAGTGAAGTCCCCCTCATGCTGGGTGCAACCGTATTAACCGCCATAAATGACAATGCAGCAATTACATACTTAAGCTCGCTGGTCCCTGACTTTAATGACAGTATGAAGTATGCAGTAGTCGCCGGCGCCGTTAGCGGTGGAGGATTAACTGTTATCGCCAATGCACCGAACCCGGCAGGGCAGTCTATTCTCCAGAAATTCTTTCCCGATGGCGTTTCTCCAATATGGCTTCTGGCAGGTGCTTTTGTACCAACTATAATTATGGGACTAGTCTTTATGTTGATAGGATAAAAAACTCAGACCAGTAACATTTATCTGTTTCATTAGGATCAACCTTGACATTTCATATGTGACAGCATTTGAGGTGTCCCGCACATGTAACCAGTTAATTTTGTAAGTCTACACCGTTGGGAGTATTCCCATTATTTTGTAAAATATAAAAAAACATCTTGACATCCTCTTTCTTTTCAGCGATACTGCTTTTATGAATTATCCAGGAGGCAAAGGAGGAGTATTCCAAAAGTTAATCAATCTTATGCCACCCCATGATGTCTACATAGAGACACATTTGGGCGGTGGCGCAGTTATGCGGAACAAACGTCCTGCCAGAAGTAATATTGGGATAGAATTAGACCAGGATGTTGTTGAAATGTGGACGAATGTTAAACCACCAGGTTTTGAATTGGTCCATGATGACGCAATTAATTATCTGAATGATTATCCTTTCACTGGCAACGAGCTGATATATTGCGACCCACCGTACCTTCGCGAGACAAGAAGGAAGAGTGGTCGGCTCTATAAATATGAATATAGCCATAAAGACCACACGGTACTTTTGGAATTATTGAAATCACTTCCCTGCATGGTGATGATATCCGGTTATGAGTCGCTTTTATACAGAGAGTCTTTGAAGGGATGGCATACACATAGTTATCAGGCGGCCTGTCACCATGGTGTGGCGACAGAGTGGCTATGGATGAACTATAATATTCCGGTGGAACTACATGAATATCGTTATCTTGGCAATAACTTTCGTGAACGAGAACGGATAAAGAGAAAAACACAAAGGTGGACGGCGAGACTTCAATCAATGCCAATATTAGAGCGCCAGGCGTTACTCTCTGCGATGGATATAGTCAGGGAACAATAGAAATATTTTAAGAGGAGATATTTTTGGGTTTTGCGGCGAGAAAAGCAGAGTCATCAGAGAACTGGAGAACTTTATTTTATGACTTTTTGGACAAGCGACTTGACAAGATTGAGCGAGAGTACCCAATGGAAGATTTAGGAGAAATCTCAAAAGCTGTTTTTCAGGAAAGATCCGAAATATTGGGTCAGATGATCCTTGGATTGATAAAGAGGAAGTTCGGTCATTTATTGAATCAGCAAAATTGTGACTGCCCCGATTGCGGCAAAAGCATGCAAAGGCACGACAAATTATCCAGGACAATCCAGACCCTTGCGGGTCAATTTGAATTGGAGAGACCTTATTTTTATTGCAGAGCGTGCAGTTTTGGAAATTATCCATTAGATGAAGCCCTTGGGTTGTCTCGATCCTCGAAACAGTATGATATACAGGATGTTGAAGCCTGGTTGTCTAGCGAAACCGCTTATGAGACGGCCAGCGAGACCTACGAGAGGATAACTGGTGTAAAGCTAAGCGAACATCATATGCATGAGGCCACGAATACCATAGGTCAGGAAGTGGGGATTTTAGATATCTGTCCGTCTAAAGAAGAGATTCACAAAAAGATAGAAAACATCTCAAAGAATAAGTTTCGTCGTCCCATTATGATGCTCGCCCTGGATGGAGCCCACGGCCCGATGCGTCCAGAGCCCAGCCCTCACCGCCGCAAAGAGAAAAGAGGAAAAGGAGAATGGAAAGAGATTAAAGGTTTTAGGCTTTATCTCATCGATGGTACAAGCATTAATCATTTAATCAGCTGGCATCAGGTCTGCGAAGATCACGAATTAGCTCAAGATCTAGTGAAGATCAAGGAGGCAGGTCTTATCCCCGAAGCGGAGATACGCTTGGGAATCATAGGAGACGGAGCTCACTGGATTTGGAACCGTTGCAAAGAGATATTTCCCTCAGCAAAAGAAATCCTCGACTACTACCATTGCTCAGAGTATGTACATGGTGTGGGTAACGCACATTATGGAAAAGAGACAAGAGAGTCTCGCCAGTGGTGCGAGGCGACTTTGACAAGAATACATTTTGGCGACCACGAAGATGTGCTTGGCGGTCTTGGAAAGATGAAAGCGCAAACTCAAGAGGTTCAGGATAAAATTGATAAGTTTTATACCTACCTTACAAATCATTGCGAAAAGATGCATTACGATACCACCAAGCGAGGAGGGTATCACATTGGTAGCGGTGCGATTGAAAGCGCTAATAAATTCATTAGCCATACAAGGCTTAAACGATCAGGAGCTTGGTGGTATGCCCAAAATGCTAATAACATGCTCAAGATCAGATGTGCGAAATATAACGGTACGTACGATAAAATTATCGAAAAATACAAAAAAGACGACCAAGAAAGAATTAAAAACAAAAAATCTAGGAAAAGTCTCCGACTCGTTAAATAAATTTACAAAAAAATGGGAATACTCCCACACCGTTTTATCCTTCAGGGACAGACTCATTCTCTATTTCTACGTTTTTTATCATAAATATAAATTCATAGTTTTTTAAATAAGAGTCAAACTGGATAGGCAAAATAAGAAAAAAAGTAGAATCTTTAAGAACCTTCCCATCTCCCTCATATGAGTACTCCGGAAGCATACCATGATCCAAATAGTCAATTTCTTGACCTGTAACTGAAGTCCATCCATCACCAAAATCCCCTCCGGGTCCCGGCCAAATATTTATCCATATATTCCCCTCGCTTATTGATTTTGGGCCAACCCTTATTGGATTTATATAGCGGTTGTTGGATATATAATTCCACATCTCAAAAGAGTACCTCCATCCAAATAGAATATTGTTAGATTCTCCCGATGGGCCTATATATTCTGCCTTGTCCGCATCAAAATATATACTGTTTTCTGTCTTGTTATATATAGACACCCAGATGTGTTCGGAAGTGGGGACAAATTGGAATGAAACGTCCTTATCTTCGAATTTGAGATCTTCTACATAAGGATCTATAAGCAAAAAACTATACTGATATGGACGGTAAGTACAACCGGCAAAAGACAATAACAAAGTTATAAAGAAAATTTTTCTTAATATTAAAAACACTTATTTATTAACAGGATTTAAATGTTACCGCATTTGATAACCACTACTCTGCAATCTCTCCCGGTTTTTCACTATTCATAAGGTATACTTCTTTCATCTTCTACTGTTTTTCAATGGCTTATATCAAACCGATACTGTGAAGCGCCCCCCCATATCGATTAATATTTGAGCCAGTGCCGGAGTTTTATTCGCAACCAGTGTGCCTCAGGAATCAGTCTGGTTCGGTGCAGACATTCAGGTTTCGCTTCCTCTCTGTACAGTTTTACTTTGTTTAAATAAAGCCTCCTCAAGACACTCTTTTGTAAAAATCCCATTTAAGACAGAGGTTCACCCAACAATTTTTAGTGCTCCCCTTAGTAGTTGGGATTTATAAAAACCTTATGCAACACCTTAAATCGAAGTAACTTACTACCGTTATTCTAAGCAAAACAACTAAAATATCAATTAAAATAATAAAAGCGACACACATTATTATATTTTCGAAAGAATAGATAAAAGGTTTAGGTAAAATTGCTTAAAATATCCTTTTTTACAACCAGAGTTTTTCTTTTTTTAGCAGACTAAGGATCTACACACTTAAAGATAAAACGGTAAATCTATGTTGACACACTCTGGTTAAATCAATAAAATAACATCACGAAAAGCTCAAATGCAAATTACTTATACAAATGAAGTATAGTGTCTCAATTTTATTTCTGTTCAGAGGTTATTCTAAATATAATGGATACAAAAGGGTTGTTATATACAAGGAAGAAAATACACTTTAAAGAAGGTGATATCATCTTTAAAGAAAATGAAGAAAATTGCAAAGAAATGTATGTCATTGATTCCGGAAGAGTAAATATAGTGAAAAAAGTCGGGGATACCGACATCACTTTAACTACACTGGATGAAGGTGATTTCTTTGGAGAGATGTCTTTAATAACCGGAAGTAAACGAAGTGCCTCGGCAATAGCTCATACAAAGTGCAAGCTTCATACTATGGATAAAGAAACATTTGAATCCAATCTCTCAAAAAATATAATTTTTACGAAACAAATACTTGAAACACTTGCCCATCGACTTGAAGCCACCGACACAAATCTCAAACGCCACATCCAGAGAACTGCAAGACTATCCAAAGTATTTAATGTAACTGGATAAGTATACATAAAACATCTGACTTCATTCTGACAGGGATTGGGATAACGAGTAAATTCAAGCCTTCAACGTTTTTGCCAGGAGGAGGATGAGATACATTCCCTACTTATTGAGAACTTACTATATTCTCATTCTATTTTGTATATAATAAACTTGGAACTATCGTTAGATATTTTTCAATCATGAAAGAACTACAGGATATAACCAAATGGCTTCCTACTACAAAAAAGGAAGTGGAAATGCGTGGATGGAGCGAACTTGATGTTATCCTTATCTCCGGTGATGCGTATGTTGACCATCCGTCATTTGGACCTGCCGTAATTGGCAGGATTATTGAAAATGAAGGATACAGAGTCGCTATTATATCTCAACCCAACTGGCAGGATGATTTGCGCGATTTCAAAAAACTTGGCAAGCCCGGATTTTTCTTTGGAGTAACCGCAGGCTGTATGGACTCCATGGTAAACCATTATACCGCAAACAAAAGGCTTCGTTCTACAGATGCCTATACTCCCGGTGGAAAATCCGGTTTTCGTCCGGATTATGCAGTTAACACATATTCAAAGATCTTAAAATCTATTTATCCTGATGTTCCTGTTATAATTGGGGGCATAGAGGCGTCATTAAGAAGAATCACGCACTATGACTACTGGTCGGATCAACTGATTCCTTCCATTCTCACAACAAGTGGCGCTGACCTGCTGGTATATGGAATGGGAGAAATGCCACTCAAGGAAATCCTCAAACTTCTGTCAAAAGGGGTCCCCTTTCATCAACTGACAATGGTAAAACAAACAGCATATATAAGGGATCAAAGTAAAGGTATTCCAAAGAACAAAAACTGGAAAGATATAGTGATTAATTCACATCAAAACTGTGTTGAAGACAAGAAAGCCTTTGCCGCAAATTTTAAACAGGTAGAACAGGAATCAAATAAGGTTTTTGCAGATAGAATTATCCAGAATATTGCAAAGAGCAGCCTGATAATAAACCCTCCTTTTCAAACTATGACTGAAAAAGAGATAGACACTTTCTTTGACTTGCCTTATACAAGACTCCCTCATCCTAAATACAAAAAACGCGGCGCTATTCCCGCCTACGAGATGATAAAATTCTCGATCAATATGCACCGAGGATGCTTTGGAGGATGCAGTTTCTGCACTATCTCTGCACATCAGGGAAAGTTCATTGCTAGTCGTTCACAAAAATCTATTTTGAATGAAGTTGATCAAGTAGTTAATATGCCTGATTTTAAGGGATATATTTCTGACCTCGGAGGCCCATCTGCCAACATGTACAAAATGAAAGGCGCGGTGCAGGAAATATGCGACAAATGCAGCGCGCCTTCATGTATTCATCCTGTAATCTGTAGTAACCTGGACACTAGCCATTCCCAGATAATCGCAATTTATCGTAAAGTAGATGCGCATCCTAAAGTAAAGAAGGCATTTGTCGGAAGCGGAATCCGGCATGATCTACTGACAAAAAGTTATAACAAAAAAGCAGATGCGTCTATTGATGATTACCTGTTACAGCTCTTAACCCGCCATGTTTCCGGAAGGCTTAAAGTAGCCCCGGAACATACATCTGCCGATACCCTTAAAATCATGAGAAAACCACTTTTTGATCACTTTAAAGCGTTCAAAAAACAATTTGATGATATCGACAGAAAATTCGGGCTTAATCAGCAACTTGTTCCCTACTTTATATCAGGTCACCCCGGCTGCAGAGAAGAAGACATGGCAAACCTCGCAGTGGAAACCAGAGAACTCGGCTTCAAGTTAGAATACGTACAGGATTTTACTCCCACCCCTATGACCGTCGCTACCGTTATGTATTATTCCGACTACCATCCTTACACTTTAAAAAAACACTACACAGCAAAATCAAAGCAGGAAAAGATCACCCAGCATCGATTCTTTTTCTGGTACAAGAAAGAAAACCAGAATTGGATAAGAAAAAGGCTCATTAATGCTAAAAGGCCGAACCTGTTAAAAAGACTCCTCGGTCCTGACAAAAAAGGATTAAACCAACAAACAAGGTCCCGCAATAAGACACTAAGACATTAATAAATCCTAATACCATTTTATTTTAATCATTAAAATAATCCACTACACTCAACGTTTCGATATTCTTTTTCCCTAAATCATCCAGAATATCTTTAGGGCATTTATCGGTAAGCAGCAACAGGCACTTATTATCGCCCTTGAGCTCTCCCACACCTTGAACATTGTAATCGAGTATTTTTTCATCTGGAATTCTTGACTCCTCAAGAAAAAACCCGAGAAAATTCCAGCCCATCTTTGATATTACCATGTACGTTATCTCTGAATGCTCACTCGCACCATAAATCGCTAAACTCACTTCTCTACCTTCAACCGCCTTTAGAATCCGGGCTTCTATGTCACTTCTGACCTCTTTATAATAGTGAATATTTCGGTCGAAGAACTTATACGCCAGATGTGTCTTCTCCCTCAATCCTTCCGGAGTGATATGATATGTAACACGCCTTGGATTTACACCTTCCTTCATGATAAAACCCTTTTGGATCAAGCGCTTCAGGGCAAAATTCACTGATGCGACATTAAGTTCCATTTGAGAAGAAAGTTTTCTTTGCGAGACAGAAGAGTCCGCCTCTACAGTCTTAAGTATTTGAAAATCGTTATGATCTTTTTTCATCGTAACACTCCCTATATAAAAATTTTATATATTACATTAAATAGGTAATTATTTCCCACACAAATTTATTGCATTTGTGATTATACCATTCCCTCAACAGTGCTCAAGAAAACGATTCATAATTACCAGTATGTTTATTATAGTTAGCAAAAAATGTGCCTAAAAACAGAAACGACAGACACTACACCAACTAAACGTTTATATTGTCTAATAAGTGATTATAGTAGAATTAATTATGAAAACAACAATAATTTCTCTATTTTCTATTTATAGTAAAAAAAGAAACAGAAAAACAGGCACAATAGTGTGTCATTGCACACTATTGTGCCGTCACACTATTGTGCAATGACACGCTCTCACGTAGCCACAATAGTGTGCAATGGCATATCAAAGTGGTCCAAAAGCATTTATCAAACAAACTAAAATATAAAAAACACCAATTCATTGTTCCTGAAAACGCTCATGTCCAGAAACAATGAATTAAGCAGGCTAAACACTTACTTGTCATAGATTTCGATTGAACCTTTCTTGCCAAGAGGACCAAGATCCTCGACCAGTTCGTAGAGACCCATTCCTTCAGTACGAAGCTTACCCATTTTCACAAGTTTATCCCATACCTCTTGAGGAAAGTTAGTTGGCGGCCGAATTGCCACAATACCTGATTTTTGACCACCACTTAGAGCACCACTACCCAGTGTTGACTCGGCGTCAAGCCGCGTCAGTCTGAGGCGCTTCCTGAATGTCTTATACGCCTTTTTGAGGTACATCGGATCTATGTAATCCTCAGATGTATCATTTTTCATCATATTTCTCCAACAATAGTTTAATAATCAGTCACATTTTCTTTATCTTGTATCCTCTGGACTTTAATAACTTTATAATGCTGTTTTCACCAACCAGGTGGCCAACACCAACGATTACAAGCGTTTTCTTGCCAGAGCCTATCAAAGTTTCCAGACAAGGAATCCAGCCAATGTTTCGATCCGTTAAAAGCCTTTTATATAATTTCGGAAATTCTTTACGCATATTTTTTGATAAATATTCATCTATCCCGTCCTCATCTCCTGCCTTCCATGATTTAATCAGGTTCTCCATTATAACCCGTACCTCCCCTACTTCCTGAATAAAACTCTCGACAATTGACTCACCAAGCTCTTCCTCAAATAATGAAACTAATTCGATATGTCTATAAACGTCTTCCAGTCCTCCCGTTTGCTTCCTGTCCTTTTTTGCTTTATTACTAAAATACACATCTAAGCCATCTGAGGCAGAGATTCCGTTCTTTTCGAGTTCAAGGGCCAGTAAAGTCATGGTAACCATCCATGGTTTAAATTTCTGAAAAAGATCGAGAGACATGGATCTGTCCCTGCAAAACTTATCTAAAGAGCTGTACGCCTTCTTTGATAATTTTTTCTCCAGAGTATCACTTCCGACATACATCCCTTTGCTTATCAGCAGGAGTTGATTTTCAGGATTCACAAGTGCATCAACATCAGTCTCAAAAACTACCTGTTCAACATCCATATAGGCCAACTCAAACTCCTCCGGTAACGGATAGTCAGACTTTCTTAATACATGGCAGGAACCTGCCAGATAAAAACTGCTGTTATCCATATCTAATTTCCAGACACTCGATTCAGCATATACTGTAGCAGAGAGCCATACTACCGCTATGAAAACAATTATGAGTTTTTTCATGTATATTTTTTATCTCCTACTCAAACTAATGCCACTCCCAGCTTCTTTGAAAACGTATAAGACAATTCACAAACTGACTGTTTCATATGCTTTCAAATCACAATTTACAATTCCTTACTTCTTGATCGCCTGTATGATTTGTTCTCTAAATTTTGATGCACCACCGTTAGCAGGATGCCTTACCATTAAAGCATCAATATCCATTTCTCTTAACTGGACCCTTGACTTCTCACCAACAGCAATGATCTTCGAAACATTTACAGATTTCAGTAATTCTAACATCGCCGGTTTGCCTTTTTCAAATTCAATTTCGGAAGGTGTTCTGTTGGACAAGATCCCTATCTCCGGTTTATAGGGATGCCACGGGAAAGCGTTCCATATAATAAAGTCTCTCATATCAAACCCTGACGTTATTAACCGTTCCCATACAATCGTTGCGGTGGGTTCAGTAAAACCATCCTTTTTAACAGAAGGCATGCTGGTGCGTCTCGGCTCTATTCCTGAGAATACATGCCGTGGCATAATCGATTTATGCCTCATCTTTCCCAGAAGGATTCGTTCAGACATCATTGCAATCCCAGTAAAATGTCCACCCTGATACCCCAAAGCCTCCCCTACCAGAAGATACTTCGCATCCTGCCTCTCTAACAGATATTGCCTGAGCTGAGACAATCTTATAGCCGGAGAACCTGAATCAATATCATTTTCCTTGTCCTGGCAAAACCACGGATTAAATACATTATCTAATTTTACAATCTTTAAGCTTTGAAAAAATCCATCCATGTTTGACAACAATCTTTCAAAAAAAAAGTTAACCCTCCTCTGGCATTCCCGCAGTCTATTGAGCGAAAATATCGAGTTTCCATGCCAGAAAATCCGGATTCTCCTTCCCGGATCTGGGCCAAGGACAGGTTTCACAGGCATGACATATGTCAATATTGAATTTACAATGTATAAATATAAATACAGGAAAAGAAATCACACAATTGCAGCCTTTAAAAGACGAATAATTGCCGGTTTCTCAATCCTTCTGGTCTTTGCAACGAAACCATTTGCATGTACGAAGAGTACGTCATTCGCGCCTTTAATACGCCTGAAGTCAACCCGGGGGTGATCACCAATCCTACTTAGCGACCACCCTCTTTCCCGCATATTAGCAACCACCAGAACAGCCACATTTTTACCTCTCTCCTTTAAATATGCGGCAACGCTCAACTTTGGATCAGGCACATCTTCCATGAAAAATAGTACGTTCAGACCGTTAATTTCAGTAAATTCCGCTTTTTCTCGAATGAGCCCCAGACGCTCTTTCTTGTTTTTGATGTCTGTAACTATGTACGTACCAACTGCACAGAGAAGCTTAATGAGTTCACTATCTGATTCGAGCTTCTTTACCTGCTCGAAACTGGCTAAGACAAATTCGTTTATCGGCCCCCTCACCAAACCTTTAAGCAAAGTGGCGCTACAGTTAAGCTCTTCAGCAGTTTTTATAGGCCCCATTGTATCATCAAGCACAAGCACTCGAAACCAGACCATTTCTTCCAAATCACTCTTGAGGTCAAAATATTCAGCAATAAGGCTTAATGTACATTTTCTTGTACCTGCCGCAAATTGATGATGGTCAAAATTCCTTTTTTCAGGATCATAAACATACCCCTGGTCCAACACCCAGACTGCAGGATCTGCAATCTCTTCAGGTTTTACCGGCCGACGCTCTACACATTTAACATCCTTGTCCATTGCCAGTACAATGCAGACAGAGATCAAATCGTCCATATGAGGGCCGCCGCCATGAGTTACTATTTTTGAAAACAAAATACACACTCCTTTTATTATAACATCAAAAAACTGGGCCTGGTTTCCCTATCAACAGATTGCCTGCCCTAATAGACACCAGATGATGAGAAGGCCTGGGTAAGTCAGGCTATTTGTTTTAATCTTAGAAACAACTTAACCTATCTCCAGTAGCTGTCCCAACTTCTATCGACTTTATTAATTATTTCATCTGTCATTACCAGTGGCGCCGGATAGCCCTTTTTCCATGTAGCATCTATTCCCATCCTACCCTTGAACAAGGGACTTATACCTACCAGTTTTTGCTCGGTAAACATTATATCACGCTCTGCGTCAAATCTTGTGAATATACCCCAGATAGTTTGTTCCTGATTATCAATATCTACATCTGGGCTTACAGCCGCGATTATCTTTGGCCCGGCAAGTTCTTTGGATTTTATTAATTTGCTGACAACGGCTCTTCCACTGTCCTTAACCGTGACCACTAACAGCGTCTCACCCAGGAGTTCAAAATCTAATACTCGATTATCTATTCTCTTTGCCAACTGTCCTATTTCCGCTTTTGTTGGAATCTTCTTTTTATCTTTGGCCCCTGATTTCGTTGCGTCCATTATCATCTTACTTCCCTGGTTCATCTTGTAACTGGTGAAATCAAGGGTGTCCAACGGAACTTTGGGAATGACGATAAAATCGTATGTGGGATTAAAATTTTCACGGATTGCCTTCAGGACGGCATTGAAGTCGCGGGGATTAACATCTTCTGAAACCGTTACAACACACTTTGTTAACGAGAGTTGTCCTTCACCCATAATGGAAATGGCGGTCTTCATCGCCTCTTTCTGATAACGTTCTTCCACTGAAACGACCAGCAGGTTATGGAACCCTGCTTCATAATAAGCCCAGAGATCACGGATTTCCGGATGGATCAGACGAATAAGAGGGCCAAGTACCTGTTGTGTCGCGTTCCCCAGATACTTGTCTTCCATAGGAGGACGGCCTACTACTGTCGCAGGATAAATAGCATTTTTTCTATGTGTGACTTTGCTTATGTGAAAGACTGGAAATTTTGAAGCATGAGAATAGTGCCCAAAGTGATCACCAAACGGACCTTCCATGCGCAACTCTGTAGGATGGACTGTACCTTCAAGAATAAACTCAGCATCAGCAGGCACCTTGATTGGCACACTCCTGCCTTTCACCATCCTTGTTCTTCTGCCGCGAAGAAATCCGCTGAACATGACTTCGTCGATTCCTTCCGGTAACGCGGCGACTGTGGCCAGCAGCAAAGCGGGATCGGTACCCAATGCCACTGCGATCTTGAATTCCCTGCCCATTTTTTTTGACTGATAAAAATGGAACCCACCGCCTTTCTGTATCTGCCAGTGCATTCCTGTCGTCTGACCGTCGAAGACCTGCATACGATACATTCCCAGGTTTCTTTTCCCGTCATGCGGGTCGTAAGTAAAAACCTGAGGTAGGGTGATAAAGGGCCCACCGTCATCCGGCCAGCTGGTTATAACCGGGAGTTCATCCAGATTCGCTTGACAGACTACTTCCTGAGATGTGGGCCTGAATGTCATCCTGGGGATGGCGCTGATAATTCGTCTGGTTGTTCCGGGGTGTTTAAAAAACACCTTTGGATTTGGCGGCAGAGCATCTTCCATAAACGCAATTAGCTCCTCACCTAGCCTGTCCGGGTGTTTGCCCAGCGCCAGTTCAATACGTTTGTCACTGGCAAGAACGTTCATAGCCAGTGGAAACCTAGCTCCTTTTACATTCTCAAAAAGCAAGGCCGGCATTCCCTGCTGTAAAGCTCTGACGGATATTTCAGTAACTTCCAATCTTGCATCCACTTCGGTTTTGATACGAACAAGTTCGCCGTTTGCGTCAAGATATTTGATGAAATCCTGTAGTGAATATATTTTCATTGATATTAATTCTTTTAAGTTAAGTTCATTTTACATTTCATAGTAGCCACCTGCCCAGGTGGACGTTTCTGCCCGGCAGACGGATATATGCAAACCAGACCATAATGAGTTGGAAAGGTAACAATACTCAAGACAGTATACTATAAAATCAGACAAAATAAAACCACTGTAAAAACAGAGTTGATTTATTTAATGGGTTTTTTTGTTTGGCAAAAGCGTTAAAAAATCTACAAGGTATTTAAATAACTGGTAGCTTTAAATAACGGGTAGCTTAATAATGTATTATGTGATATATAAATATAATAATTCTGAATATAAAATTAACAATCTGGAACAAGCCATATTCCAGTAGCGCAAAAAAGAGAAAACTAATGTTCAGAGATATAATAACTTTATAATTTAATGTTTGCTTTTTTTCAATCCAGGGTGGAGTTTTGCACCGCTAAGCGTAGCTTTGCTGACCACGAACTGGTGTATTTAACCCCTTTGGGGTTCTTTAGAATAGTATTCCGGCAATAAATACATGAGCCTGGAACTGTTTGATAAAGAAGGTATTGAGGTTATCTTTCAGGATTTCAAACATCCGGTATATAATCAACTATTTGCGACTTTTGAACTTTACCTGTCAACCCTTGACCTGTTGTTCAACTGTGGCGAAAATGGCCTTGAAATAGTAAGGGGTAATTATGGGAAAAAAACATAGTAATAAATATGACGTTGTTGTAGGCATACCTTCATATAATGAATCTGATACTATTCCTTATGTAACCAAAACCGTAGGAGAAGGTATTGAGGAGTATTTTCCTGAAAAAAAATGCATAATAGTTAATGTAGATAATAATAGTCCGGATAATACTGAAGACGCTTTTCTTGGTACAAAAACCCGTATAGAGAAGAAATACATCAGTACAGCTCATGGTATTCGAGGTAAAGGTAATAATGTATTAAATTTATTTAATTTTTCGAAACAGGCTGGTGCAGAAGTGACTATTCTTGTAGACGCTGACCTTAAATCAATAACAAAAGATTGGATTGAATATCTTGGAAGGCCTATTGCTGATGGATATGACTATGTAATACCCCTATATTCAAGGCACCAGTTTGACGGAACTATTACAAACCACATATGTTATCCTGCCATGTTTGGTATGCTCTCCATGGATATTCGACAGCCGATAGGCGGAGAGTTCGCATTCTCTCCAAGGTTCATAAAGTATCTGCTGAAGCAACCATGGGAAGAAAGTACTAAACAGTATGGAATAGACATTTTTATGTCACTGAATGCTGCCATTGGAGGTTTTAAAATTTGCCAGAGTGGACTTGGAACAAAGATTCATAAGGCAAGTGCTCCTAAATTGGGTATCATGTTTGAACAGGTAATCGAAACCTTACTGACGATACTTGTACAGAACAGAAACGTCTGGATGACCAGAAATAATGGTGATATCTTCGTACCGGATACCTTTGGTTTAAAGGAATTGGCAGAGCCACAAGAGTTGCATATTGATATTCTTGATCTTAAAGAAAAAAGTCAGGCGGAATACAGCAAATATCAGACTGACATCAAAGAGCTCCTGGAACCATACGCGTTCTCAAGAGTACATGAGATGTTTAAAGTGGAGGTTTTTGACCTGACTATACTGCTATGGACTCAGATTTTTTATAGCCTCGTATACCGATATGATATTTCAAAGAGTAATGAAGATAGAAAAAAGATAATTAACAGTCTGAAATCTCTCTATTTTGCACGAAGCATCAGCTTTAACTACCATACATGGAAGTACAATGTTAAATACTCAGAACTCGAAATCAGAAGATCAGCATTAGGATTCGCATCACAAAAGTATTACTTATGGGGATTGTATAGTAATGGAAGTAAGCTGAAACCGGAAAAATCAAAAAATGTCAAATAAACAGATATTCTCAACTGAAATTGATCTGACAACGTGAAAGTAAAAAATATACTTGACTTTTTTTTAAATATTAGTACCATATGCGGTAATAGTCTATTAATTAACTACAACATATAGTAGTTTAGTAAAGGCTTTTATCATAAAATGTGCGGGGCTCTTTCTCACAAATAAAACATACTCATAATAGAGTAACATGGAGATAATCCCCGCCATGTATTTCTTCAATGTGATTCGATATAAACAATCAGGAACTGATTCACTTCAGTCTTCCTGTGCCAATTCCAATGTTTTGCATCCCTCTTTGTCAACACATTTGCTTATTCAATCGCTATGACTGAATCTCATGATTTACTGCTATTATTATCCAGACCGGCAGCACGTTCCTGTCCGGTTTTGTAAACAGCAGCATAAATACTCGGATTTGTGGCAATAATTATCTCGAAATCCTTCCTGGTAAGTTCATAAAGTGCGCATGGTGTAACGGCACGGCACGTTGCTGTTCTGGTACAGCGTTCCAGAAGTGCGATCTCACCAAAGAAATCACCTGCCATCATAGTACCCATGTCCCTCTCCTCGTCCCCATCCTCAAAGGACGTCCGGACTACGCCCCTCACTATAAAATACATGGAATCGCCTGTATCTCCCTGGCGTATTATAGCATTGCCGGCTGGAACGGTACATGAACGCAGACGCTCAGCAATTTTTGCAAAACCCTCCTTATTCACATTCTGAAAGAATTGGACCTTATTTAGCAGTTCGTATGGACTTACTTCCAACTTACCAGTTACTCTCCCCCTTAACTGGTGGATTTCTTCCGCAAGTCTTTTAAGGATAGACTTGGCGACACTATGTGAAAGAGTTCCATTCCGCTCATGTTCCTCAATTGCTTCACGTTCAGCATGGATTAACATACGTTCCGAGAGCCGCTGTTGCATGGAACTGACAAATTCCGGAAACTGCTCTGCAATAGCATCAATCCTCTCCCTTGCAGATTCATTCCAACGATAGTAAGTTTTACATACTTCCTCTATTACCTCAGCACGGCCAGGAGTGTGCTTTATTATTTTATTCAGGCTAATAAGCACACGTATACTGGCCTGATATCGCCCCCATACCAGTTCATATTCCATGGCAGTCCGGGTGGCATGAAGCCTTTCAGAGAGGAACCTCAGGGGCAGTACACTTGTTAATAAACCATTCAAGAACCTTTCTCTTCGTTTTTCTCTCATAAAATGGAGTGACACCTCAGGTAGAGTGCCCTGATACCTTAAGACATCTATTTGAATATCAATAGAGTATGTAAGATTGCGGTAGGCACTCTCAGTCAAGTGTTCTTTGCTGAACATCTCGTAGTAAATTGTCTTTTCTTCCGCAAAACTTCGGAAGAAAATCAGCTGAACCTCTCTCTCTTTATCCAGTTTTTCCAGCCTGAGACCTTCCAGTTCCGATTGGATATCATCCATACCGGATTTACACTTGGTAAATAAACTATCAGCAATGCTGGAGGAAAAGAGTCCTCCGATCCGTAGCTCAGGAATACGAGCCAGGGCGTGTTTCTTTGCCGAGAAGACACTTTCCAGTTGGGCCAGTCGGTCTGCAAGCGAAGGCTTATCCAACCCCAACATTGTCACAAGTTTCTTTATGCTGAGGCCCTGTACAAGGAGAGTGAAAAGTACCACGCCAGTTATTACCGCTACAAATGTCTCAGTATATTTGAACGCCCCAAGACTCAGAAGCATGGCAATTGCTATGCCCCCACGCATACTGCCCCAGTACATGACAGTCTGATAGCGCAAATCTATTTTGAAGGTATTAGGAAGACGACAAACAATTGGTATCAGACCGTAAACTATAACACCTCTGGCCAGTAGCATAGCAGGTATCACCCATACCAGAACAGGCAGAGATTTCACCAGTGAGGGAAGGTTTATCTGTAAACCAAGCAACAGAAAAATAAAAGCGTTGGCAAGATAGGCCAGGTACTCCCATACCTCTTCAAGCAGCTTGCGTACGGAAGGTGATATCTTGGAACGACCCCACCCTCCCATGATTATCCCTGCAGATGCTGTTGCCAGAACCCCACTGACATGAAAATAATGTTCTAAAATAAAGAATGACATATAAGCAAGTACTATTATAAGGGAAAGTTCTATCAGTGGATTGTCATCCACTTTACTCAATATAAACCCGGTAACCAGCGCAACCAACACTCCTACTGAAATTCCACCGGCAGAGACGATAAAGAACTTAACTACTCCGGACAAAACAGATCCTGATGTAATATGCCCCGCAAAAGCCATCCCAAACAGGATATGAGCAGCGACGATAAGAGTAACTTCACTAAACAGGCTCTCCCCCTCCATAAGGATCATCAATCTCTTTGGCGCACCTACCTGCTTCAGGAGAGCACCAACCGCAACATGATCAATAATACTGAGGATTGCTCCTAGAAGCATGGCTGCGGGAAGTTCAATATGTGTTAATGTGGATATGAGCAAACCGATAATGGCAGTGGATAACAGCAATCCCGGAATAGCCAGTGTAGTAATCGGAAATATGTTATCACGCAGTTCACGTGTATCCATATTAAAGGCTGTTTCAAAGATAAGAGTAGGGAGGAAAACGTATAAAAATACTTCAGGTGTAAATTTGTAACCCACAAATGACTGCAGTATATCTGGACCGTAGGGAGCTAGCTGGGCTACGGCAAATCCGGCGAAAACCAGTGCGACTGCAAATGGCACTTTAATTCGTTTTGCTGCGGCCAGGACACCAGCAGCCAGTATCATCAGGACAAGCACTGCACTGACCATAACTACAACCAGACTGGAACCTGAAGGAGATTGGTCACTTAAACTGCTATGGTCACCACCCCATACAGTGCCGCTATAACCGGCAAATAGCAATATAAAGGTAATAATTACAAGGAAATTCAATCTCCGATACCAGCTTGAGAACAGATCAGAGGCACCGGTAATAGTATTTTTCATCTTGATAGACATCGTTTTGTTGATCTTTCAGACAGGACAGTTAAATCATCAGGTAACAATAACATGCCTCCGGTAATAGCTTAAATTGCTTTAAGCAATTTAAGCTTATAACTACCGCCCGGTTCAAGGTATTATAAATGAGAGGGGGTGTTTTGCAATATAAAAGACTATTAACCGGGAAGAACACAATGCAGGATATTGTGAATTAAGAACAATAATAGGCTTATTACAGGTAATAAATAACCAGAAACAACTAACACACTATCAAAACCACAGGTTAAACATTTGGTAAAAAAGTGGAAGACAAAGCAGGAATGCCAGATAAAAACTTAATCATTCTGAAAGGCGTATGTTAGACATAATTGGTGAAAAACCGGAAATGAATATAACTGAATTTGCTATCAGGGCAGGCGTAACCAAGAGGATGATTTCACAGGACAAATCAAAGCTTGAAAAATAAATGAAAACAGCTTGGCCTGGCTTTTTCAGGCAGTTCAGTCTTTTGCAACAAAAGACAAAGCTTATTATATTTTGCCTACTTCAGATTCGGAAATCCAGCCTGTTTTGAACTCAACCTCTTTCTTGCCTTCATCATCATGGACATCTTCAACGTCTACAAAGACAAAGACTTTGTACCACTTATCTCTCTTCTCTTCTATCCTTACCTCAGCGCCTTCATGCACCTTAAACCGGGGTTCATACTCTTCGCCCGGACCGTATCTTATCTTGCTCTCATCCGCAATCACCACTCCCATCTCAACGGAGTTTTGATATGCCTTTATGCCCAGAGATATGACCAGCACAAGAAAACAGGAAGCGAAGATAAGGATAATTTTTCTGATCCATTGTAACCGTAGAAAGATGATAGAGAGTATGGATGCAATAAGTGCCAGATAGATATAAATTGTTATGAATGTAATCTCACTCAGATTCAGGTAGAAATACCAGAAGAACGAAACTTTAAGGATCTCCGGCGCCTCTCCAATTGTCTCTCTATCTACAAAATCACGTTTTAACAGGCTTATGTTTGCCTTTATGTCAGCATCTCTTGGAAGCAGTTCCTCTGCCCTGCGGTAATATATGATCGCCTTCCCCGGCATACCAAGCCGGTAATAGGCGTTTCCCAGGTTGTAGTATAACTGTCCGTTTACAAACCCGGATTCCAGCAGTTGTTCATAAAGAGTGACAGCTCGTTCAAATGCCCCGGCAGCATCTTCTTTTTTCTTTTCAGCCATCGCCTTCTGCCCGGACCCGTATTCCTTATTTGCTTTGAAAAAAGTATCGGAGGCGTTATCACGAGCAAAAGCATCAGCTAAGCAACTACCCACAAAGATAAATACAAAACTGAAAAGAAAAATGATCGGTATGTTTTTTGGTCTCATAATTGTTTTTCCAATTGCACTATAACTTTTTCCGCAGTTTCGAGCGTAGATTCCATCTGCTCCCTGGACAACTGGCCGGAAGAGAATCTGCCGTAATCGCAGGACTCAAGACACTGCCTGAGTCCTTTTATTACTTCATTCGATACACCACGTTTCTCCAGTATATCATAAATATTATCTGACGTAACAGATGCCGAAGTTACATTTAATTTGTCCGCTATATGTTTGAGGATAGTCCCGGCCAGTGTAGCGTAAAACTCGGGTGGATTATCAAGCTGTAAAAGTCCACGCGCATTTGAAAGGTGCTTCTGTGCATGAGCCATAGCGTGTTTCTTCCTTGCATAGCCTACATCATTACTCAGCAACGCTCTCTGTCTCTGCACATAAACACATGCTACCACAATAAGAATTGGTATTAAAAAAATAATGGACAGCAAGACTGGTCTCTTATATATAGCAACACCTTGATTCTTAAATGAGTATAAATCAGTCATCAGGGGCAGTATATCTTTGGTCAATATTTTAACCTTTCCCTTCGCTAACCCGGCACTCTCAAGTGACAAGCGAATGGGGGTTTCAATATCCGAATGTTCAATCTCAATAGGGACCGGCTCATGGGTTAGTGTTTTATATGTCTCAATATCCGGATCAAAGTAACTGAATGATATCCCGGGTATAAAGTCAACATCTTCACTTTGCGGTTCAATTACCTTATGAAAAAGTTTCTCCCCCCTTATACCGTCTCCTCTGTCCGTTATTGTCACCTTGGTTTCGTAATCATAATCTTTAAAGTTATTCATACCATCAGGTGCAAGTAACGGCTCACCTATTGTCTGAATATTTCCCTCTCCTCGAATATTTATCGATAATGTTATCGGATCGCCAATTTTTACTTTTGCAGGTTTCGCCAGAACGTCCATTGTATACTTTCCAACCGCACCGGCAAAATCTTCAGGTTTATCAACTTCCGGAAGCTGTTTTATTAACAGTTTGACTGGTTCCGTGCTCCTTTCAACAGGATATCTCCGTCCACCTCCGCCCATAAATTCTTCAAACATGGAACCTCTATTTCTTTGTTGCCTGATAATTATATTGCATTTAAATTTTGCTGGAGGTATCTCTATTTTGCCGGAAACCAGAGGGAAAAGTGCGGTTCGAAGTTCTATTACATTATACAGTATTCCATCACGCACTTCCTCATAGCGCCTCTCGTCTCCAAGCTTTTCAGCGAGGAAGCTCTTGGTTGAGGCAGCGACATAATCAAGATCATCTATAGGTAATCCTTTCTGGAAGTATAGTTTAAAGGATTGTATAATTTCTTCATAAATATAGGCTTCTGCTTTATCCGTCACAAGCTCAACAAACACCATCTTATTTATATCTACCCGTTTTCCGCTTCTATCGGTTCCTTCGTCTATAGTGCTTTCAAAAGGTGTTCTTTCTACAACCTCAATATTGATCGAGTTTGATGTGTATCTCTTTCCCTTATACTTTAAAGTTACCGGGCCTATCTCAAATTTGCCATTTTCTGATGGACTGAATCCATACATAAATCCGCGAAAAACTTTTACAACATTGTTTATTATCGTTGTTTGTGTCGACACACTCGGCCCATACATCAGAGAAAAACTTTCAGGTACGGATAGTTCCGGAATATCCGTATCAAAAGCACCCTCTACACCGACAGTAAGACGTATATGGTTGCCTATTTCAACCCTGTTCTTGTCCACGCTTATTACGACATTTATTTCCTTATTAACTTTCTTTGCATAAGCAGTAGAAATTATACTAAGCATGAACACAAAAATTATTATTGAAAAAACTTTTCTCATCATATTTTACCAGTTTTTCTCTGTTTCATATTGTGAAGACTCTGTCTCTTTTTCCTTCATTTCCCGTGCGGATTCCTCAGCCTGCCTCAGAGCTTCAAGAATTCTTTCCGCCTCTTCCTTCGTCATCTCTTTTTTCTCTTGAGACTGAGGTTGAGGTTGGGATTGAGGCTCTTTTTTTTCTTCTTCCGGTGGTTGCTCTTTTTGTTGTCCACTCTGATTTTCTTTATTCTCCTTTTCCTCGTCCTGTTTCTGCTTTTGTTGGTCCTTCTTCTGCTCCTGATCTTCAGGATCTTTCTCCTCGGGAGGCTGATCACCCTGTTTCTGCTCTTCCTGATTATCTTCTTCTTCCTGCTCCTGTTTTTCCTGCTCTTCCTGTTCCTGTCTCTCCTGTTGCTCCTGCTTCATCTCTTCTATTTTTTTCTGCACAAATTCATAATTATATTTAGAATCTTCACGAATCTCTTTTATCTCCACGTCCTGCTTGTCAGCTTTATTCTCAGTTAACTCAATTGCCTTTTTATAAAAGTCCAGGGACTCGTTAAGCTTACCCTGCTTAAAGAGAGTGTTACCCATATTATAATTGGCTTTTGCCTTTAAGATTTTATTGTTTGAACGTAAAGCGTTTTTATAGGCTTTTTCTGCTTCAGGAAGTTTGCCTTCCTGATAATGTGTATTTGCAATATTAAACTCCAGTGAACCCGACTTCGGACGATGTAACTGTGCATCGGCAAACTTGCTTATCGCCTCGTCATACGCCTTATCATTATAGAGCCGTATCCCCTCTTCGTTTTTATCTGAAGCGGGGTCTATCCAACCTACAAGCATTGTAAAAGACAACAATGCTATAAAAATCTGTTTTATACTTGAATTATTCATATATTCTATAATCTATTTCTACCGAACGTATCTTAAAGATATCAGGAAAGATACCATCTCAATCGTAAATCTAAAATTCCAGATCGTAATTCTCTTAACCCCCTCTATCAAGTGAAGTTTTACGCGCCCTGGTCCGTTCTCCGATCAATGATTCTAATGTAATAAGGATGAGAGCTATTAACAGTGGAATTTGGAATCGATTCTCATATAACTTTACCTTTCTCCCACCTAACTGTTTCTCCTCCATATTGGCAATTATATTTGTGTAAATATTTGCCAGGCCCCATTGTGTTCCGTATGCGGGCGTATACGCGCCTCCTGTTTCAAGGGCTATCTTATTCAAAAGCACTTCGTCGAGATGTGTTTTGACAACCTGCCCTTCTCTGTCTTTCAGTAATGTCTTATTACCTTTACCATCTTTCAGCTTAATATACGCACCCTCTTTTTTACCAACTCCAACCGTGTAAATAATTATACCCTGTTCCTTCGCCTCTTTTGCCATTTCCATAGCATTTCCCTGATGGTCTTCTCCGTCGGTAATAAGTACGATTGCTTTGTGCTTTTTCAACTTACTGCTGAACGCTGACATACTCTTTTTTATCGCCTCACCGAATGATGTACCGCCAACGGGAATCAGGTTGGTATTAAGATCATCGAGAAAGAGATTGAACGCACCGTAATCAAGAGTTAACGGACACTGAAGAAACGCAGTCCCTGCAAACGCGACTAAACCAATCCTGTCACCGTCAACTATATTTATCAGGTCGTTGATCTCTCTCTTGGCCGCCTGCAATCTATTTGGCTTTATGTCATCTGCCAGCATACTGCGGGATGTATCTACGGCAACTACAATATCAATCCCCCTTCTCTCCACATCTTCCCAATGGTATCCCCATTTTGGCTGCACCAGAGAAAATATAATGAAGAGTAACGCCATAACAACTAAGACCGCCTTTATCTTCTGCTTTCTTCTGCTTACAGACTCTACAATGCGATCCATCAATTCTGCCTTGACAAATTTCTTTATTGCGTTCTGCCTGTTTTTGTAAAATATAAAATAAGCAAACGCCATAATAAAGACAATCGGTAGCAGGTAAAGATAATTAATATTTTCGTATTTCATAGGTTATCAGGGTATCCTCCTGAATTTTGTATTTGCGAGCACTACCTCAAAGAGAAATATCCCTAATGCCGGAATGAGCAAATACATAAAGAGTTCGCTAAACTCAGTGTATTTAGCCTCCTCCATTTTAGTCTTCTCCAGGTTGTCAATCTGTTTATAAACTTCTTTCAGAGAAGCAGTATCCGTTGCCCTGAAGTACTTTCCACCGGTAATCTTTGCTATTTCCGTTAAACCCTCATCATCAATATCAATCTGTATGGACCTGTACGTCTTCAATCCAAAAAGGTTTTTGGAAGGATAAGGTGCAAGCCCTTTTGTACCAGCCCCGACCGTGTATATCTTCATACCAAATGTTTTTGCCAATTCTGCAGCAGTTAACGGATCGATCCCACCGGCATTGTTACGTCCGTCAGTCAGAAGAATCACCACTTTACTTTTTGCTTTGGAAGATTTAAGCCTGCTTACACAAACACCTATGGCAGAACCAATAGCGGTGCCATCCTCAACCATTCCAATCTCTACTTTTTCAAGAAACTGTAGCAGTACGTCATAATCAAGTGTTAGCGGACATTGTGTATAGGACGCTCCGCCAAAAACCACCATTCCTATTCGATCATTTTCACGCCATTCTATAAAGTCTTTTACCACCTCTTTAGCAACATAAAGACGGTTTCTTCTTTTATTATCTAAATTAAAATCTTCCGCCAGCATACTGCCTGAAACATCTAGCGCCAGAATTATGTCGATACCCTCTGTAGTAACCTTTGAATGTGCTTTTCCTGATTGCGGTCTTGCAAGGGCGACCACCAGCAAAATAATTATCAAGACCCTCAATCCGATCAGAATATGTCTATATTTTATGGAACGTCCCTGTTCTATCCTGTGAAAAGAGTTGAGAGATGGAAACCTCAGATTCCCATTATCTTTTCTGAAAATATAATTAGCAAGTATAAGCGGAACAAGAATAATGATTAAACATAGAATTAATGGATCTTTTAATATCAGCATTTTATATTATTATTACGTAGGGTTCGTTTCCCAGACGAACCATCCTTTTTATAAGGGCTATTCAGGGAGTACCCCTACATTCATTTTATTAATTAATCGCGTTTTGCAACAAAAATCTGATTAACATTTGCCTGCACAACAGACTCTTCCTGTACAATCTCTCTGGTTTCATCAACCAGTTTTTTTGCAGAGTTAAATGAATTTTCTATTTCCCGGCTGTCGGGGCCATACGCGGCAAACTTGACCATATCGCAGTGCTCCAGAAAATTTCCAACGAGTTCTTTGTGCTCTCCTGATAACTTCCCGGTCACCGTCATCTCTAACAAAAACTCTTCTGTTGTCCTTTCAGGGGCCATCAGTTTAAATCTGTTCTCAATATAATACCTGACTATATTTGACAGTCGATAATAATACTCCTTTATCTGGCCCTTCGATATCAAATCCATCGCCCTTAAACTCTCAAGGTCATTATAGGCGATCTGATGGGAGGAAAGAGGCTCCGGTATAGATTCAACCTCCCGGTGTTTTCTGTGATATATATAATGCGCAATAACTGCTGCCAGTACCAAGACTCCAAAAATTATTCCAATAATTACATATAACTTGTAATAATTTTTGTGTAGTGCTACTGGAGGTTTAATATCCCTGACATCACTGGCGTCCGCATCCAGAATGGTCACAACCTCAACAAAAATTTCAGTTGTTTTCACCATCTTTACTTCAGACTTAAGCTTCTCTTTGTATTCAATTTCAAAAGAGGGGATTATATAAGAACTTGCTTTGTATGTTTCCAGAATATACTTGTATTCCCTTGTAGTTCTTCCTTCCTCTTCCTCAATATCCTCAGTAGTAAACTCCTTTACTGTAAGCCCTCCAATTTTATCTTTTGTCTCGGGGGGAAAAACTTCTACATCTTCAGGAAAATCTATCGTTATCTTATAATTTATTTTATCTCCAATAGTGACCCTTGCCATATCAACATTAGCATTTACGTTAATAAGTTGTTTAGAACTCTCTTCTGTTAATACTCCTTGTGCCTGGCACGTATCTTCTGCATACGTGAATAGCATTGCTATGAAAATAATTATTTTGTATCTAATGATATTTTTCATACTAACTTTAATCGGTTTAAGAATTTCGAACGGGAGCACTTCTAATTTATTGTAGATAATAAAGACGGTATTCCTGCCTATCGTCAGTAATGTCATTGAATTAAGAGATCCGTTTTTAACAAGTAAAAACAAATCTCTTTTTTGAAGTGCAGCGACCATATCGCTACTTTAAAGTGTGCTTCATCACAGATACTGCACACCTCATTTATTGACTTTCGGCATTTTACGTGCACTTAAGGCACTTCAAGCTTATTTGCGGCGATGCCGCACTATCCATTAAACCCAAAAAGTAAATTTAATGTTCCCAAAAGAATCTATAACACAACGAGTTAATTCATCTGCTATGTCTATTTCATAGGGTTTATCCCAAGGTCTTTGCATATTTTTCTAACCAGATTATCTTTAATTTCAGTATGCCTGGGAACAGCTGATCGTTTATTCATCTCAGAATTAATCCACCATGAATGCTTCCCACCTTCTCTAACAAAATTTACAACTATTTTGCCTTTAGATATTTTATTAATGCATTATGCTTCATAATGCAATTTGTTCTTCATAGTAGCCAGTGCCTGCTGACGTAATTGCGTCTTGTCGATTAAATTTTACAGCCTCCTCCAAAGTAACTTTTAAAGTTTCCATTAATTCTTCTCGTGATTTTTTCTGGCAATTAACTCCCGATATCTCTTCAATCCATCCAATCCAACAATCATCTTCTTGTTTAATTACTGCTGTATATGAATTATTCATATTTATTAATTACCTCAAATTAATTTTATAAATTTCATACAACACAGAAATAAAACCTGTTGCATGACTTTTATGTACCGCCCAGCCAAAATTAGCGAACAACATGAATCGAACTAATCTTTAACTCCAAATCCGTCGAGTGCTTCTCTCTTCAATGGCAGAATACCAGTCCTATGAAGTCCCATTTCTTCTTCACAATTCGCGATATGGATAAATTTGCGCCGTTCCAAATGACGATGCCCTAAAGTAATCATAATTCGGGCTAATGAGGCAATAATAAGTAAAGTTGCGCCACTATTGTTGTAAGTGGAATACCGAATCTAGCGTCTACCATTACAAGTCCAGCGGCGAGCACTGCTTCCATCTGCAACACTTTCCAGGTTTGGTCTCTTGCATGATGATGATCTTTCCAAGCAGCTTGCCTTGAAGCAATTCAAGCATCACTTTCTAGTTTATGCCCATTTGGTTTTCCTGACAAATCAAATCCTCTCTGTTATATAAGTGAATAACGTTAACAAGAAATTGATAAGCGTTTATTAGTCAAAAACATAGACAAGCAAGTTTATCCATACAACCGTTAGTACTGCAGCCTCTTTTCCCTCGTCCTGAAGAATCTCATAATCGGTTCTACATATGAACTGTCAGTCCTCACGTCAACCAGGTCGACACCCATACCTCTAAATAATTTTGCCCTCTCCTCCATGTTTTTGGTATTAAATCTGTTAAACCTTTCCATCATCTTTCTGTCTGATGTATCTATAAGCGTTATCTCACCGGTCTCGGCGTCCTCCAACTCAACAAAACCAACATTTGGTATCTCCAGTTCCCTGGGATCTGTTATGGAAACCGCCACCATATCGTGCCGCTTGTTTGCAATACGTAAAACACGTTCAAATCCTTCGGTTATAAAGTCCGAAAGCAGGAAGCAGACTGTCTTACGCCTGGTAACCTTAAGGAGATATTCAAGGGCTATTGATATATCCGTACCCTTATTTTCCGGTTTGAAATAAAGCACCTCTCTGATCACACGAAGAACATGTGTCTTTCCCTTCTTTGGAGGAACAAATTTTTCAATCTTATCGGTAAAAAGAATAAGGCCGACCTTGTCATTATTCCTTACTGCAGAGAAGGCAAGCACAGCACAAATCTCAGTAGCAATCTCATTTTTCAACTGTGTCATACTCCCAAACTCTCCTGAAAAGCTGAGATCAACCAGAAACATAATGGTCAATTCCCTCTCTTCCGTATACCTCTTTATGTATGGATGGCCCAGGCGCGCCGTAACATTCCAGTCAATTGTACGGATGTCATCTCCCGCCTGATATTCCCTTACCTCGTCAAACTCCATACCACGGCCTTTGAAGACGCTAACATACTCACCGGCCAATACATCATTTACAAGACGGCTTGAGCGAATCTGTATCTGTTTTACCTTTTTTAGTATTTCCTTTGGGATCATGATGAAAATAATAAGGATTCAGGGCCATATAAAATTGGATTACCACCTGCAGGAAAGCAGGAGAAGAAAAATGCCCTCTGTAAATTTACAATATTTATACTATAATAGAAAAAAACAAAATTTCAAGTTAATGTATTTTAAGTGGTTTATACCATTCTCCAGTTTAAGAATACCCTCTCTTTGTCCTCATAATTTATCAAAAAATATTAAATTTTTTGACATTCATTTGTCCTTTATAGTATAATCATGCTTTCTAAATTTTCAGAAGCGATTAAGATCCTGAATAAAAAGGGATCTTTTTTTACATAAATTGTTTTAACTATAAATGAAGATTAAAATTACAACAAAAGAGTTAACATCTGATTTCGCAAAGGAAGTAAAAGAGAGAAGTGGAATAGATGTTAAAAAATGTTATCAATGTGGTAAGTGTACAGCAGGGTGTCCTGTAGCGTATGAGATGGACTACATGCCAAACCAGATAATAAGGTTAGTGCAGATCGGAGCAAGGAAGGAAGCTCTAAGTTCCAGAACAATCTGGCTATGTGCTTCCTGTATTACGTGTAGCACAAGGTGTCCTAAAGAGGTAAAGATCGCAGAATTAATGGACGTTTTAAGGGAAATGGCGCTTGAAGAAGGTGTGGCAAACCCGATGGAAAAGGATATTACCACTTTTCACGAGGCATTTCTTAACTCAGTCAAGAAACACGGTCGAATCTCTGAGTGCGGTATGATAATGGAGTACAAAAGAAAGAGGCCTAAGGCCGCTTTAAAGTCTGCTTTACAAGATCTGTCTGATGGTTCGCAATTGATGCTCAAAGGAAAATTATCACTGGCACCACACAATATTAAAGGCAAGGACAGTATTAAACGAATTTTCGAAAAACTTCAATAAATTTTAAATAAATAATAATAGTGACAGAAGAAACAAAAAAACAAAAATAGGTTATTATCCGGGCTGCGCAATCACAAAGTGCTCTACGTCTGAAGAGTACGGTACCTCCGTTTTGGGTGTTTCCGAAGTTATAGGCCCTGAACTGGAAGAGATCAACGACTGGAACTGCTGTGGAGCCTCTTCAGGCCACGCGACAAATCATAAACTGTCTACCGCCCTGTCAGTGAGAAATATCAGTCTGGCAGATAAGGACGGTTATGATGAAGTCCTCGCACCGTGTCCTATGTGCTCTCAAAGATTGATTATTTCCCAGAACGACGTACAGGAAGATAAAAAGCTGAGAGAGGAAGTAGAAGATGCTATAGAAATGCCAATCAGTAACAATGTCAAGGTTTCAAACTACCTTGAAATTGTAAAAAACTATAGCATGGATGAGATTGCGGAGAAACAGAAGAAGAAACCGGAAGGTTTGAAGGTAGCCAGTTATTACGGATGTCTTCTGGTGCGACCACCTAAAGTACTTAAATTTGACGATCCTGAAAACCCCAAGACTATGGACGAGATTGTAACAGCAATAGGTGCTGAAGCTGTAGATTGGGAATTTAAAACAAGCTGCTGTGGTGGTGGTTTTACGCTCAGCCGGACGGATGTAGTTGTTAAATTAACTAATGATATTCTGGAAGGCGCTGTTGAAGCAGGTGCCAATGCCATAGCCGTAGCCTGCCCTATGTGCCATGCAAATCTGGACATGAAGCAGAGTAACATAGAGAAAGAGTATGGCCGCAGATTCAATATCCCTATCGTGTATATCTCAGAGCTTATTGGTCTTGCACTTGGACTGAAGCCAAAAGACCTCGGAATGGATAAACACTTTATAGATACTGGTTCTGTCATTAATGCATTTTCAAATATAGAAAAATAAATCTCCTGATCCCCTCTTTTTTTTATTGAAAAGAGATTACAAGAGGAGTTTTTATAAAGAGTTAATAAAAGGAGTATGTAAGTGAGTAAAAAGATCGGTGTTTTTGTCTGTCATTGTGGTACGAATATCTCTGCCACTGTTGACGTTGAAAAAGTTGCCGAAGAGGCTAAAAAGAACAACCCGGGCGTTTCATACACAACTACCTACAAATATATGTGTTCAGACCCCGGCCAGAAACTCTTGAGGGACAAAATCAAGGAAGAGGGTCTGGACGGCGTTGTTGTGGCTGCCTGTTCTCCAAAAATGCATGAACATACATTCCGTAATGCTTCCAAAAAAGCAGGTATGAACCCATACCATGTAGAAATCTCAAATCTCAGGGAACAGTGTTCGTGGGTCCATCCGGATAAACCCACAGGAACAGAAAAATCTGTCGATCTCGTAAGGATGATGACCGAAAAGACCAGAAAAGATAAATCCCTGAATCCCATTAAAGTGCCGGTAACAAGACGTGCTCTCGTCATTGGTGGAGGTATTGCCGGAATACAGGCAGCTTTGGATATTGCTGATGCAGGACATGAAGTTATTATGGTTGAGCGAGAGGCCTCGATAGGCGGCCACATGGCCCAACTATCTGAAACTTTCCCCACCCTCGACTGTTCACAATGTATTATGACACCGAAGATGGTGGAGCTTGCACAGCATGAAAATATTACGCTATACACTTGGTCTGAAATAGAAGCGGTTGATGGCTATATTGGCAACTTCGATGTCAAAATACGAAAAAAAGCCAGGTCAGTTGATCTTGACCTGTGTACCGGATGCAGCTCATGCTGGCAAGTGTGCCCCAGTAAAAAGATAAAAAGTGAATTTGACATGGGACTTGGAAACAGAACAGCTATCTATATTCCGTTTCCACAGGCGATCCCCAGTAAACCTGTAATCGACAGGGAACACTGCTTACTGTATAAAGATGCACGCAAAAAAGATATTCCGCCAAATGATTCAAAAGTTTGTAGAAAGTGTTTAGACATTTGTCCTATAGCACCTGTCAAGGCTATCGACTACTCTCAGGTAGATGAATTTGTTTCTGAGAAAGTAGGAGCCATTATTGTTGCAACAGGTTATAAAGAGCTTGATGACACAAGTATGTATGGTGAATATGGCGGTGGTAAATATAAAGATGTAATATCCGGCCTACAATTTGAACGTCTTGCAAGCGCTTCGGGCCCAACCGAAGGTGAAATACAGAGACCCTCTGACGGAAAGGTGCCGGAGATAATCGTATTTATCCAATGTGTGGGATCCAGAGACCCTGCAAAGGGATGTTCATATTGTTCCAAGACCTGTTGTATGTATACGGCCAAGCATACCATGTTGTATAAACACAAAGTGCATCATGGACATGCATACGTCTTCTATATTGATATCAGATGCCCCGGAAAAGACTATGAAGAGTTTTCACTAAGGGCAATAGAAGAAGAAGGCGCAACCTATCTCAGAGGACGTGTATCGAGGATTTATAAAAAAGGCGACAAACTTGTTGTACTTGGAGCGGATACTTTAACCGGTTCAGTGGTAGAGATTGAGGCTGATATGGTTGTACTCGCGTCCGCAATGAAAGCACAGGATGATGCAGAAAAATTTGCGCAAAAGCTGAGCATTCAATATAACAAAGATAAATTTTTCTCAGAGATACACCCAAAGCTGAAACCGGTAGAGAGTAGCAGTGCCGGCATATTCCTGGCAGGAACATGTCAGGGGCCAAAAGACATACCGGAGACAGTCGCACAGGCGGGTGCTGCGGCAAGTAAGGCACTTGCGCTGCTATCGTCCGAAGAGCTGGAACGTGAACCGGTTGTTGCTAAAGTAGACAGACTCCCTGCACCAATATTTTCAACCTGTATTGGATGTTTCTATTGTCAAAGGGTATGTCCATATGGCGCGATTGAGGAAGAAGATATCAAGGCCAGAGACGGTAGTACAATAAAGACCGTTGCAAAGGTAAATGTAGGACTTTGCCAGGGATGCGGTTTGTGCGCGGCAACATGCAGATCCAAGAGCGTTGAGTTGGCTGGTTTTAACGACGAACAAGTCTTCGCGGAGATTAATTCTGTTGAATTTAATTAAGAGTATTAATAAATACAATGTCAGAAACTAAATTTGAACCGAAAATAATTGCCTTTCTCTGTAACTGGTGTACCTACGCCGGGGCTGACCTTGCGGGTACAGGAAGAAAAGAGTACCAGGCGAATGTACGCATCATTAAACTCCCATGCACTGGAGGAATAGACCCACTGTTTTTAATAAAGGCATTTGAGCGGGGAGCAGACGGTATCCTGGTTTCAGGATGTCATCCCGGAGATTGCCACTACAATTCCGGTAATTACCACGCCAGACGTAGATGGAATGTTTTCAGACCGCTGCTTGAATTCTGTGGTATCAATCCGGATCGGATCCAATTCTCATGGATATCCGCAGCAGAAGGTGGAAAATGGGTTGAGACAATAAACGGAATTGTTGATGCAGTAAGAGAACTTGGACCGTTTGAATCGTATCAGAAGCTTAATACAATCGGCCCTGAGGTTTCCGTTTCCGGTGGAGCAACTGCTGCATCAAGTGAAACTGGCTGATTTAATTAGTAAGACATGGCAGGTTTACGTACCTGCATTTATATATGATATGGAGATGAGGTAAATGATTGAGGAGCTGAGAAAAAAAGCCGAGGAACTCCTGAAGAACGACACGGTAAAAGTTGTTTTTGGATATGGTGAAGGAAGCGTACCGGAAAGGACAAGGCCGGTATTTATTACTAAACCCGAAGACGTAAACAAATTAACGTGGAATAAGTATTGTGTCTATAACCTCACCACCTACCTCAAGAGACAGGAAACCAGAAAACTTGGAAAACCGGCATTGATACTTAAGGGATGTGATGCAAGGACAATTATCGTCCTCTTAAAAGAGTGCCAGATAAAACGTGAAGACGTATATATCATTGGTGTCACATGTGATGGTGTAGGAGACCCTCTTGCAGAAAAATGCAAGGCATGCGATGTCCATACTCCACTGATCTACGATGATCTGGTTGGTGAGAAGAGAGAAAACAAGGAAGTCCCGTTTGAAGAGAGATACGCTGAGTTGGACGAATATGAAAAGTTGGGTGAAAAGGAAAAATGGGAATTCTGGCAAAAACAGTTTGAAAAATGTATCAAGTGTTACGCATGCAGCAATATTTGCCCACTCTGTTTCTGTGATCGATGCATTGTTGAGAAGAACCAACCTCAGTGGATAGACCCAAGCGCGCATGCGCGCGGTAATCTCTCATGGAACGTTACAAGAGCATATCATTTGGCCGGTAGATGTATTAATTGTGAGGAGTGCCAGAGAGTGTGTCCGGTAGACATCCCTCTTAACCTTCTTAATAAGAAGCTCGCCAAGGAGGCGGAGAGGAGTTTCAACTACAGACCGGGTTATAATATTGATGATGAACTTGCAATGTCTACCTACAAAGAAGACGACGAGCAGGAATTTTTCAAATAAAACAATTATCATAAAATTTTAATCGTATATTTTCAATATAGATCGTGGAAAAACTCTTAAATAAAAATAAATTTGATTCTTTAATAACAGGGTTAAAAAAACAAGGCTACAAGGCTATTGCTCCTAAAAAAGATAACAAGCTTGTTACATTGGGCGAGATTCAGGATGCAAATGAAATCTCACTTGACCATGTTATTACCAACAATTCTATAAAAGAATATTTCCTTCCAAAGACGGAAAAAATTCTATCTTATACAATAGATAAAAATAAAGTTGAAATGAAAGAACCTGAAGGCTTCGCTGTTAAATCAGTCATCTTTGGGTCAAGACCCTGTGACGCATTCAGCCTGCCAGTTATGGATAAGGTCTTTAACTGGGATTGTGTTGACAAGTTCTGGGTAGAAAGAAGAGAAGCCATAACGATAGTAACTATTTCGTGTGATAAGTGCGATAGCTACTGCTTCTGTACATCTGTAGGGCTGGCTCCGGACGCAAAACAGGGAAGTGATGTACTGCTTACCAAAATCTCTAACGATGAATATCTGGTTGAGACCGTAACCGAAAAGGGCGAAAACCTTGTAAAGGAGTTAGGATCTGTTTTTTCAGACCCGCCGTCAGAAACCCCTGATCGACAGGTTGCAACAGTCGAAAAGAAATTTGACTTAGGTAAAATCAAGCCGTGGCTTGATGATAATTTTGAACACGATGTTTGGGACGATTTTTCAAATAAATGTATTGGCTGTGGAGCATGTACATTTGTTTGTCCCACATGTCACTGCTTCGATATTGTCGATGAATGTACGATGACCAAAGGAGACAGGGTCAAAAACTGGGATGGATGCCAGTTCTCAATGTTTACCATGCATACATCAGGACACAATCCAAGATCGACACAAGGCATGCGATGGAGACAGAGGATTATGCATAAATTTAAATATTATGTAGAAAAATTTGACAGCACCCTCTGTGTTGGATGCGGAAGATGTTCGAGGGTTTGCCCTGCTGATATGAATATTTCTGAAATGCTTGAAATAATTGAAACCGAAGCCGGGAAATAAGGAATAAAGATGGACAATATATACAGACCATATCTTATGACTATCAGTGATATGACAGATGAGGCGCCTGGTGTGAGGACGTTCAAGCTCAACTTCTCAAACGAAGACGAAGGCAGGAATTTCAAATTCCAGACCGGGCAATTCGGGCTTTATTCAGTTTTTGGTGCTGGTGAAAGTACTTTCTGTATTGCTTCATCACCCACAAGAGAAGACTATATTGAGTGCACATTCAGAGAAGCAGGAAGGGTCACCAAGGCGTTAAGAGAGCTGAACATTGGTGACACTTTAGGATTCAGAGGGCCATACGGAAATGTGTTTCCCATAGATAAATGGGAAGGTAAAAACCTTGTGTTTATTGCAGGTGGTATCGCGTTACCTCCATTAAGATCAGTTATCTGGAATTGCCTGGATCTTCGTGATAAATATAAAGATGTCACAATAATCTATGGCGCAAAAACAACTGAAGACCTCGTATACAAACACGAGCTTAAGGAGTGGGACGCGAGAGATGATGTCAATCTGGTAACTACAGTTGATCCCGGTGGAGAAACACCTGAATGGAACGGCAAGGTTGGCTTTGTTCCAACAGTTGTGGAAGAAGCGGCTCCGGAGAGTAAAGACACAATTGCGATCGTATGTGGTCCTCCCATTATGATTAAGTTTACGTTACCTGCTCTGGAGAAACTCGGTTTCAAACAGGATAAAGTTTATACCACTCTGGAGAATAGAATGAAATGCGGGCTTGGTAAATGCGGCAGATGTAATATTGGCTGCACTTATGTATGTAAAGAAGGACCGGTATTTACCGCTGAAGAAGTAAGCAAAATGCCAGATGAATTCTAAAGACGTAACTATCATAACCATCGTAGGAAAACAGAATGCCGGCAAGACAACACTACTCGGCGATCTCATTCCAAAACTGAAAGAGCATGGATATACGGTAGGTACTCTCAAATACAATATCAGAAAGTTTGACATTGATCATGATGGCAAAGACACATACAAGTATTATCACTCAGGCGCAGATTCTGTCGCCCTATCATCACAAAATAAAGTTGCCGTCATCAAAAAGACAGCACGTCCACTTACACTACATGAAATAATAGACACTCACCTTAATGATGTAAGCATTGTTTTAGTAGAAGGATATAGAGAAGGTGATTATCCCCGGATCAGAATAACAGATTCACTGGAAGTTGAATCAGATAATGAACTATTGCTTATAAAGGAAAACCCGGAAACCGGGCGCTTTTCCGAAAAGGACATAAACAGAGCTCTGGACTTTATAAAAAATATTTTAAAAAAATAAATTTAATAAAAAAAATACTTGAAAATCACCTGAAAATACTATATATAGACAATAATATTATTATCGTATCAGATATAGCACTTGGTGATATTATGTAAAATTCTGGTTTACAAATTTCTTTTTATGAAAGCGAGGTGGTAAAATGAGTGCAGTTTTAGAAACATACTTTCAACATGTTGTGGTAGATAAGCTTAATAAAACGCTTTCTAAACAGTTTGAGGAGATGAAAGATGCTCTTCAAATACTGAAAAAACTTCAATCTGATTATACTTTCCTTCGTATTGAAATAGAGAGCCTGAAAAAGCGTGTTTCAGACTCCAGCAATGAAATAAAAGAGATGTTGTCAAAAGATGAAACAAAAGCTACGGCAACAAAGAAACCGACACCTGCAAAAATAACAACTAAAAAACCAACTACACAAAAACTTACAGTTAAGAAAAAAGCGACATCAAAGAAAACCGCGAAATAATAAGTTTTCTCAATAATCCTTGTTAACAAGACCACAAAAAACAATATTCTTTGTTCAGGATTAAATCCAGCCTTTTTAATCATATTAATCAGATTACTGATCATTTCGCCCAGCATGGCCAAACCATAAAGTAAGAACGTTCAGGATTAAGTATAATACCGGTTGATATTAATTACCGCTTTCTCTGGTACTATCCCTGTTCGTCCAACAGTTGGGCACCCTGTAGTCTGACATATCTCAACCCCTCAGATTTGAACAGTGCCCATTTGGGAAACGGGTACTGCCGTTTTAGCCAAAAAAACAAAAAAAAGGATATCTCCTCTCTTTTGAGAGGTCTGTCGCCAAGCCAGAAATTAAATCAAGCCAACAACATGATTAAAATAAACGGATTCCAATATACCCAAACACATTCACTATTTCATGTGGGCCTGCTACTACCAATGTGGTTCCTGACGGAAGGACTGCACGTGTGAGTTTTGGAATGGTAACCTTCGATGATTCCCAGATTAAAATGATGATCAACAAATCCTGGAGCAACCTAAGTACCTTTAAGATTACGTCGCTTTTTCGCTTTATACCTGGGACCTGCCCCATACAACCAAATTATACCGTATTGTTTAAAACTGAAGCTTCTTCGTTTTTAATGTTATTATCTAAATATTTGTCGCGTATGAAGCGGTTTTCTTTTTCATCAGATTTTTTTTTGTAAAAGTCATTTTCAATCATCTTTGAGATTTCCATAACAGGTACCTTGTTGAAATTTCCTGCAGAAAAACTTTTCAGGAATTTCGAGAATGAATTCTGAACAGACTTTACAAGTTTGTCAGGTTTTACATCTGAGTTTTTCAAGACTTCAACCATTTTATCTGAAACGGTGTTGACTCCCCCTTTGATGTCAGGGCTATTATCTTCCGTATCTTCTACTTCATGTCCAAAATGTTCATTTTTCGGGATTATGTTATCTTGATTTACAAAAGTTGGTGAATCATGCGTTGCGGTCACATGAGTATCCTGTTCAATTATGCCAGAGGTGGGATACGCAGTTCTAGTAATAGAGTGCTGTTCATATGAAACGCTGCTTACTTGCTGCATAGCGGCATCAAGGTCTGCAATGGTATCCAGATTCCCTATTTTTGATACATTTTTCAGTACCTTTTTAATATCCCCGGATTGATAACCACTTAAAACATTACTTACAAGCTTTAAAGACTTTTTAATATCTTTAATTTCCTGGCTGCTCAGATCACCTTCTACTGAGAGTGTAAGCATTTTTTCTGCGCTAATCTCTAATTGTCTGTTTTCCTGAAGTGAGATATTACCATTCCCTGAAGTTATGTCCTGGTACGAATAATATCCAGTATGAAATTCCTCTAATGAAGAGATTGTAACAACATCACCTTCACTTGTATTAATAGTGAAATTTTTGCTCTTTTGAAGATCAACTTTAAGAGCCTCTGTCTTTGAGCTACTACTGCTCTTTTCATTTGTATCAGACAATATAGGAATGCTATTATTATTCGTAACCACAGCACTAATCATGGCTTTCCTCCCTTATAAGTTTTTGAAACATATGCCTGAATAAACAACTAAACACACATGATGGATTCAGCGGAACCATCGTAGAATAATCATGAAACTTCCCGCAGTCATATTATCGGCAATTCTAACTTCTACTTTAACCTGCAAAAAAAATTATTTACTACAATACTGATAGTTTATGTTTAAGCAAGTCGCCTCCTCCACTCCTTCTCTACCCAACCGGTCCTTGCGCATACTTCGACACATTACATGATATACTGCTTCGTCATATTCAATCCGTGGCTTCCTTGGAATAAATAAACATATAGCAATATCAAGAGACACTGACAATACTTATTTGAGAAACCTGGCCCTTTTAGGTGGCGGATAAAATAGCGTCAAGATTATAGAGTTTGACGCTTCTTTTGACCTTCCGTCCACATTCATTTTGAACTATTGGGAAATTCCCAACAGTTGAATCCACCTCTAATTCTTCTGTTTGATAAAAATTTTTGAGATGCTCATTGATGGTAGAAATATCTACCCCCAAAGAGTTCGGTCATTCGTTTTTTGTAAGCCAGACGGTTTCATTATAGAAAACTATCTCAACTTTCACATCACCATTTGGAGCAGTGTAGAGCAATAATTCCGTTAATTCGTCTTGTATGGTCAGCTTATTCTCTTTTTTTTTCATATTTAGACACTAATTTCACAAATTTACACTAATTTATATTTTACCTTAATGACCCAAATTCCCTAAAAGCTTCAAGGGGGTGACATACCTATCTTTTTAAGTTTCAATTTCAATAGAGGCGATAAACAATTCCATTGCACATCAGAATTACACAAAGGGCGGCCGTATTAATGTTGTTGAAATGGAAGTTCAATTGATATTTACCAACCTCTGCAACTGGTTAATACCTGGAAAGACTACACAAAAAGAGAATAATCGATCGCTATCCCTATTTAACATAACTATTGACATAACAATTTCATTCATATATAGTTACAACAATTAACTCTCAAATAGCGATGAAATAACACAGTATACAGGTTGTGTTGAGTAAAACAATTCGGGGGTTTTTCAGGCAGTAAAACATCAGCGTAAAGTAAAACTGGAGAAAAGTTGTGAAAACAAACAATAGTGTTTTTAATATGATATTTAGTTTTTTACTATTCCTGTTTGTCTTAACAACTGCTATCCAACCGTCTTTTGCAAAAAAGACCCCGGATATTCCTGGCCCACTGAAACCGTGGGTTGACTGGGTACTGCATAATCAAGAAGAACAACTCCAATGTATTCCATATTATAACGACCCCGAAGCGTTTCTGTGCAGCTGGCCTACAGAACTCAAAATTAATCTCAGCAATAATGGCGGCGAATTCAGACAATCCTGGCACATTCAACTGGAAAGCTGGATTTCGCTGCCAGGAAATAACCAACAGTGGCCAAAAGACGTTAAGGTTGATGAAGGTCCCACTGTTGTCATTAACAGAGATAACTTGCCGGAGATTAAACTGCCACCTGGGGAACATACTGTAACCGGAAGTTTTACGTGGCATCAGCTTCCTGAATATTTACAAATTCCATATGAATCCGCTCTGATCTCCTTAACCGTTAACAACAATGAGATTGACTTCCCGAATATCGATGAATCAGGTCGATTATGGTTAAAGACGGTACAAAAGAAAGAGAAGGTAGAAGACCGAGTTAAGATAGAAATTTTCAGGCTTATTGATGACAAAATTCCTCCACAGATTGTAGTCTATGGAACTCTTGATGTTGCCGGTTCTGCAAGGGAGATTACTCTTGGGCCAATATACTCTCCGAAAAATACAATTCCTGTATCGTTACAAAGTCCACTTCCCGCCAAACTGGAACAAGATGCCAGAATGCGTCTACAAGCCCGGCCCGGTCGTAACCATTTTACGTTAACACTAAGACATTCAGGTCCGCTGCAAACACTCTCTTTTGACCATCCGAATGACGGATTCTGGCCACAACAGGAAATATGGTCATTTCAAGCCCGTTCCAACTTGAGAATTGTAGACCTTGCTGGAGCTCCGCTAATCGACCCCCTGCAAACTTCCATGCCGCACCATTGGCATAAATATCCAGCTTACCGATTGCTTCCAGGTGAAATTTTGCAACTTAAGGAAATCAAGCGTGGTGACCCTAAGCCGGCGCCAGACCAGCTGACGATGGACCGTAATCTGTGGTTAAGGTTCGATGGCAAAGGATATACGATCCAGGACACTATTAGAGGGGAAAAAAATACGAATTGGCGATTAGAAATGGACTCGTCAATCAAGCTGGGAAGGGTTGCTGTTGATGGCACTGAGCGTTTCATTACTAAACGTGAGGGTTCAGGGAAGGCGGGTGTTGAACTACGGAAAGGCATTCTAAATCTTACTGCAGACAGCAGCTATCAGGAAAATATTTCAAGGCTTCCCGCTACAGGTTGGGACCACGATTTTTATCAGGCACAAGGACGTTTACATCTTCCACCTGGATGGAAACTTATAACTGCTGGTGGAATTGACAATATTCCACAAACCTGGCTTAAGCGCTGGACACTCCTCGACTTTTTTATTGTTCTTATTTTCACTCTTGCTGCGGCAAAACTTTTTTCAAAGCGTGTGGCCGGTATCGCTTTTATTACTCTTGTCTTAATTTATCATGAACCGAATGCTCCGCGATATGTCTGGTTAGCTCTTTTGATTGGTTTTGCCTTACTCAAATACTTGCCACAGGGAAAATTCATGCAGGCTGTTAAAATCTATCAGATTATAATTCTCCTGATACTTATTGTTATTGCTATTCCTTACTCTATTCAGGCGCTGAGGATTGGTATTTACCCACAACTGGCAAAGCCCTGGACTTCAATGGCCACATTTTCGCAAAAGCAACAAAGGTCCTCCATTCCTCGTACTATGGATGCAGACGGACTAGCCCTCATGGAACAAGAGGCCACACAACAAGCCACCAGACTTCCGGGGAGTACATCACAAGAAGCTGTTACTTCACTGAAAACAGAGATGTCAAGGACCCGGCCACCATATTATAAAAGTCAGGTTATGCAGTATGATCCTAAAACTAATACTCAAACAGGACCGGGCCTTCCAAAATGGCAGCCTTTTGAGACGATAAATTTCAGTTGGTCAGGCCCGGTGACTCGTGATCAAACAATTTCATTTACATTAATCGGTCCTGTAGCAAACCTTACTCTCTCGTTCTTGCGTGTGTTTCTGATCATTCTTCTGGCACTTGGCATGTTTGGAATAATGTACAGACGTAAGCAGGGTTTCCATGTGCAGAATTTTAAACTTTTTTTAATTATTCCTTTCTTTGTTATTTCTCTTTTCAGTGCAGGCATAGGTAAGGCAGATGAAATTCCATCCCGCGAAATACTTGACGAATTACAGAATCGGTTGCTTGAAAAAGATGATTGCTTCCCTGTCTGTGCTGATATTTCAGATATCAATATAACGATTAGTCCTGAAAATCTTATTATCCTTGCCAATGTTAACACTCAAGTTGATGCGGCAATTCCATTGCCTGGACATGTTAAACATTGGCTGCCTCAGCAGGTTAAAGTAGATGGCAGAGATGTTAGAGGACTCTTTCGGTTGAATGATACTTTATGGGCACTGGTACCATCAGGTATACATACAATAGAACTTAACGGTAAAATCAGAAAACAAAACATCCTGCAACTGCCGTTTCCACTGAAACCTCATAGAGTGGTTATTAAAACAAATGGTTGGGATGTTAAAGGTGTTTACCCGGATGGCAATGTTGATTCACAATTACAATTCAAACGGATTGTAAATCAGGAAGAGAAACAGACGGAGATTCTTGAAACGGGTGTTCTCCCGTCATTTGCTCTGGTTGAGCGAAATATTCTTTTGGGGCTGGTGTGGAAAGTTGAAACTACAATCCGTCGAATAAGTCCTGCCGGCTCAGCGATGGTATTGAACGTTCCTCTCCTGTCAGGAGAATCGGTAACGACTGAAGGAGTTCACGTCGAAGATGGTTTAGTCCAGGTTAACATGAATGCCGGACAATCATATTTAAAATGGGAATCTTTTTTAGAACCTTCTGATTCAATTTTACTTAAACATGCAAAAACAGATGACTGGACCGAAATATGGAAGGTAGATGTCAGTCCGATTTTTCATATGTACAGCGATGGTATTCCCGTAATTCTACATAAAACAGGAAATCGGTGGTATCCAACCTGGCATCCGTGGCCGGGAGAAGAGGTTACGTTAAAAATATTACGCCCCTCCGGAATTGATGGACAGACAATTACCATAGAAAAAAGTCATCTTGAATTGCGGCCAGGGCAACGAACTACAAATTCAAAATTAAGCCTTACAATAAAAAGTGGTCAAGGCGGACAACATACCATTACATTGCCGCTTAAGGCCAAACTGCAGGAAGTAAAAATAGGAGGAAAGATTCAACCAATCCGACAGGAAGGGATGAATGTACTTCTACCTATCACACCAGGCAAGCAGAATATTGAACTTAGATGGAACGAACAGGAAGGGATTAAGAGTCGGTATAAGACTCCTGTGATCAATATTGGCAATTACAGTGTTAATGCGAGCATTGACGTATATTTTCCGTACAACCGATGGGTGTTATTTCTCGGTGGTGAACAATTGGTTGGTCCTGCGATTCTCTTCTGGCCGGTCCTCATTGTAATTGTACTTGCAGCTTTTGGCCTGTCAAAAACCGGCCTGACTCCTCTCAGATTTCATCATTGGTTTTTACTCGGAATAGGTATGTCAATGAGTAATCTGCCTGCCTGTCTTATTATAGTCGGCTGGTTAATGGCTCTTGATTTCAGAAAAAAGTTTACGAATCTCAGCAAAAGAGCATTTAATTCTATGCAAATTGGAATTGGAGTATTGACCTTCTTTGCCATGGTAGCGCTTGTATTTGCAATTTCTAAAGGGCTACTTGGCCACCCGGACATGAACATCGTGGGAAACGGATCGAGCAGTGGACTATTAAGATGGTATCAAGACGTAAGCAACAATACGTTACCTCAAGCATGGATATTTTCAATTCCAATGCTTGCCTACAGGATCATAATGCTTGCTTGGGCGTTGTGGATTTCATTTAGCCTCATCGCGGTCTTAAAATGGGGCTGGAAGCAATTTACACAACCAACTATCTGGCTCAGCTCACCTGCAAAACCCAAACATAAGCCAGACAAAAAAGAGAAAAGATGAGCAAATACTTATACCTGCAGCCTTGGCTTGCCAACAGTCTTAAGCCACAGGTGCTTGATAGTGCTCTTCACTACCCGAATGAAATTAAAACCAATCGGTGTTAGCTCAGGAAGGATAAAGTCATGTACTTTAACAGAAGGCAGACTTTCACCTGCAATTTCTATCTTTGACAGGTCCTGCTCACCTATTCCCAGCCTTTTTGCTGCCCTGAGGATGGGGACGTTTTCCGGGTTATTAACAGAAAGTACTTCTGCAACCACTCTATCTACCGCGATGACGTCTATTCCTCCGACAAGTAAAGAGACGTCTCTGGGGATGCCTCCGGTAGGGCCTTTCTCTTCCATAGCCATTACACCATCAACAATAGTAAATACCGGTTTCACCAATTGGTAATTTGCTATTAACATATCTGTATACCACTCCAGATTATTCTTTGACTGCAGGTGTCTCCATATCTTCTGCTTTCCGCTGACGCATCCATACAGGTTTTTTACCCCTGCGGTAAAGAGGACCTGAACATGGACCTTAAGTTTGGGCAGATTGATTATGGCATCAACATCAAGCGCCTTTCCTGAGACGGTCAGGGAAAAGTCCCGCCCACCACAGTTAATAGATACTTTTCTGGGCTTATCCAATTCGATAATTTCAATGCCATGTTTTTCCGCAAATTTATCCAGTCCAATGCGGCTTGCAATTTTTGTTACGGCGCCAAAGGCGGGGCTGTCTCCTATGATAGGGGTCGCCCCAGCTTCTAGGACCATTTCCGCTACTGTCTCTATAACTACAGGATGAGTAATAATACATTTTCTCGGACTGCTCTCCTTTAAGAAGTTTGGTTTCAGCAACACCTTCTGTCCCTTTTTTACAACATTATTAATCCCGCCAAAAAAAGAGAATGTTTTATCTACCGCCTTGCGAATATCCTCTTTAGAGTAGTTTGTACATTTTACCAGTGAAACTTTATTCAGATTTGTCATATTGTTGTCCTTTATTTATATGATCACATTCCCATAGGAGTAGTGAAGTTAAAGTTACCATCACCTATCTTCATAGATAGCTTTCTTATAATATGTTCTGCGTTATCATTCGGACCGGCTATGTAGAATGGCTTGCCGTCCTTCCCAAATTCCAAATGGGCAGAACTATGCTTTTCAGACCGTTCTTCCAAAATACATCTTGAAAGTTTAAAATCTTTTTGCGGTTCGAAGCCCAATTTTCCAGCAAAGTCAATCGCCCCATAGATTATCTGGTGGGCTAAATCAATGTTGCATTCTATATACGATGTCTGACTATATATTTTTTCTTTAAAAGAGTTTTCATACTCATCCAATGTTATATTCGCGTTACAAAATGTATTCTTCAATCCAAGACAAAATATGTCCACCATAAAAGTGCCAAATACCAACTTGCCGTCTGTCTGTCTACGGGAGATTACTATGGTTGCCAAACCTTCCTCCTTCCACTGTGGGTATATCAGGCACTCATGAACAGGCAACACTCTTGCATTTTTGATAATGCTTTTACTGGACCTGATATCATCAAGCATTTCAGATTTTCGGCTTTTTCTGTTTTTGTCCTTCCTCTTCTTTTTTAGTAATGCTTTTTGTCTTCTTTTCTCATTCTGTGACATTATTTATCCTCTTTCCAACTTTCCTACCTTTTACATTTCCACCAAGATTAAAACAGGTTTTCTTTTCCTTTTTATTAGCTGACTATTATCTTTCATTTATAACAGCCTCATATGATCACGTTTGAGAATTTATTATTGAATTATAGTCTATGCCTGTCGTAATATAGTGTCAAGTATGTTTTGGCCACAAAACTCACAAAATATCACGAAAGGATTTATTTTGTTTTGTACCGCAACTTTAGTTCACTTTAATCTTTAGGCACTTTTAGCTTCGTTATAATATGAAAACATGTAGCTTTATCACTCTTGGATGTAAGGTAAACCAATACGAAACACAGGCTTTAAGGGAGGCTATTATTTCAAGTGGGTATGAAGAGGCCTCCTTGAATACTCCTGTCGATCTGTGTGTTATAAACACGTGTACGGTCACATCCACGAGCGATGATAAGTCTCGTCAGCAGATCAGGAAAGTTATCAGAAACAACCCGGACGCTACCGTTATCGTTACAGGCTGTTATGCTGAATCAGATGCAGAGGCAATTAAGAAGATAGATGGAGTTGGTTATGTCTTTGAAAAGGGCCGAGAGAGCAAAATAATTGATTTTGTAAAAAACGGTTCTATTTCAAACAGTGACTCCGGAACGGTTCCCAGTAAGATAAGAGATTCTAAAACAAAAAAACTTCGTCGTAATTTATCTGCCTTTAACTTGAAGGTCAGTAAGTTTGATGGTCACACAAGGGCGTTTCTCAAGATTGAAGACGGATGTGATATTTTCTGCTCCTACTGTATCATTCCTTATGTCAGAGGCAAAGTCATTAGCAAGAAGATAGATGATATTCTGTTTGAAGCGGAACAACTGGTAAGGAACGGTTATAAGGAGATTGTACTTACCGGTATTCATCTGGGCGCGTATGGCAAGGAAACAGGATATCAACGTAACATTACCGATGTATTAGAACAACTGCAGTCTCTGCAAGGATTAAAGCGGATTAGAATAAGTTCGATAGAGGTGAATGAGGTTACAGACGGCTTAATTGAACTGATTGCAGCTTCAAATAAGGTATGTCCTCACTTTCATCTGCCGCTGCAGAGCGGAGATGATTATATTCTGAAGAGAATGAACAGGAAATATAATACTGCTCAGTTCATCAAAACTTTGGAAAAAATTAGAGAGAAGATAAAGCTGCCATCAATATCGACAGATGTACTGGTTGGATTTCCCGGGGAAGAGAGAAAACATTTTGAGAATACTCTGGGGCTTTGTGAAAAGGCCGGATTCAGCAGAACACACATCTTTCCTTATAGCCCGCGCAAAGACACTCCTGCTGCTAAAATGCCGGACCATTGCAGACCTTCTGATATTAAAACGCGTAAGAAAGAACTTGAATCCCTTACAGCAGGAACTTCCCTGAGTTACAAATACTCATTTACCGGCAAGAACATAAGTATTCTTGTAGAAAATACAAGAGACAAGAAGACAGGAAAATTATGCGGTTATTCAGACAGGTATATAAAGGTCTTATTTGACGGTTCTGACAATTTAATAAACGAAATTGTAGACATTCAAGTTGAAAAAGTTCTGCCTCAATATGTTATGGGCACATATCGTAAGTAACAACTATAAGGAAGCCAGGAATGCAGGAATACAACAAAATAATGACCATTTTAATATGTACTATCTTTTTGAGTGTTTCAGTTTTGTTGTCTGAAACAAAAACTGCCTATTCTCTGCCTGCCGATGACGTAATTCCTCTTATTGACGAAGATTATTATCCGGCAGTCCACAAGGCATTTTCCAATGCGAAAAAATCCATACTATGTGTTATGTATATGGCTAAACTAGACCGGAGGCATAAGGATGGAGATGAATATCAACTGGTTCTTGATCTTATAAACGCACATAAAAGGGGAGTAGAGGTCCTGGTTATTTTTGACCAGAATGTCAAATTCTGGGAAAAAGGCAAAAAAAGAGACAGAATAGAAAGAAGGAGTGAATATGCGTATGATCTACTGTTGCGTGCCGGTGTGCCTGTTTTTTATGACAACAAAAACAGGGTAACCCACAGTAAAGTGATGGTTATTGATACATATATAACGATTGTTGGGAGCACTAACTGGACTTATGGCGCATTGAGGAAAAACCATGAAGCATCGGTAATGATAACATCCCGGGACGTTGCGCTTGTATTCGAGCGAAAATTGAAGCATATAGAGAAAAACATAGCTAAGTAGTGTAATAATAATGGTATATATATAAAAATATCTTGCATTAATAATCATGCTTTGTTATAAAAGAAAGTTTCGATTCTTCAAACGGCTTATTATTATAATATTGGAGGTACCTGTTGATCATAGCGATCGATGGGCCGGCTGGGTCCGGAAAAAGTACTGCGGCAAAAGGATTGGCTGAGCGTCTTGGCTTTACGTATCTGGATAGCGGTGCGATGTATAGGGCCTTTACGTGGAAAGCATGCAGTTCCGGCGCTGATTTCAGCGATAAAGATGGGCTCAGTAAGCTGTTGGCAGATACCAGTATCAGAATAGAATGTTCGGCTGATGGAACAAAAGTATTTGTGGATGATGCCGATGTCACAAAAGAGATAAGGCATCCGTCTATAACAGAAAATATACACCACATATCCAGCCTGGATTTTGTCCGCAGGAAGATGGTTGATCTTCAAAGGGATTTTGCAAAAGACAAAGATATTATTGCAGAAGGCAGAGATATGTGTTCGGTTGTTTTTCCGAATGCGGATAAAAAAGTTTATATGGATGCTGATATTCAGGAAAGGGCAAAAAGGCGGCATTCTGAGCTCCGGGCTTTCAATAATGATGGTAGCATAGATAATGTTACAGAAGACATTGTCCGGAGAGACCAAAGGGACTCGACAAGGCAGTTTGCACCTTTAAAAAGAGAACCTGATGCCCTTTATCTTGATACAACAAATCTGGATGCCAAAGATGTTGTTGATATTTTGATAAAAGAGATTGAAAAAGAGCAGCAAAAAGATTAATCCCGTAACATTTATTTTACATTTAAAACTTTATTTAGCAGTTTTATTAACTTTATTTTTCGGAGATTTTTTTTAAATGGTTAACAAACTTGTATTAGAACAATACGATATCAAGCAAGACGAAATAGAGAAGGAACTTGAAGAGATAATAGGGAGTGACAGCCTTGAAAAAATTGAGGCAGCATTTGATACCTCAATCAAGAATTTCGATTTAGGAACAATTTTGAGTGGTCGGATTTTAGGTGTCATTGGTAATAACGTAATATTAGACACCGGATATAAATCTGAGGGAATCGTACCGCTATCGGAATTTGACAGTCCTGAAGAAGTTGAAGTCGGGACAGATATAGAGGTGATGCTTGAGTCGTTTGAAGACGATACAGGTTTAATACAGATCTCAAAGCGGAAAGCCGACCGTATACGTGGTTGGGAAAAAATAGTTAATAAATACCAGGAAGGTGATGTCGTTAAGGGTAAAGTCGTGCGAAAGATAAAAGGTGGGCTGCTGGTTGATGTAGGTATCCCAATCTTTCTGCCCGCATCGCAAATCGATATCAAACCTCCCGGTGAGATTGCTGAGTATATTGGAAGTGAAGTAACGTGTAAAATTTTAAAGATCGATGAAATCCAGCAGAACATCATCGTTTCAAGAAGGAAGTTGATAGAGGAAGAGCGAAACAAACAGAAGCGCGAATTCCTGGATAGCGTTGAGATAGGTCAGGTCGTAAAAGGCGAAGTTAAAAATATTGCTGATTTTGGTGCGTTTATTGATCTTGGCGGCATAGACGGTTTGTTACACATAACAGATATGAGCTGGGGCAGGATCAGTCATCCTTCTGAAATGCTGGCAATTGGAGATGAGATTGATGTTAAGATACTTGATATTGATGCTGTAAAGGATAAGGTCTCTCTTGGATTAAAACAGAAGACAGAGAATCCGTGGACAAAAGTAGAAGAAAGATATCCAATTGGATCAAAGATAAAAGGCCAGGTGGTGAATATTATGTCATATGGTGCTTTTATCAAGCTGGAAACTGGTATCGAAGGCCTGGTGCATATATCTGAAATGTCCTGGACGAGGCGTATAAATCACCCTTCAGATGTAGTCGCAATCGGAGATTCTGTTGAGGCAGTAGTATTAAATATAAATAAAGATAAGGAAGAAATATCTCTGAGTATTAAACAAGTCGAGCAAAATCCATGGACAAATATAGAAGAAAAATATCCTCCTGGAGTTACGATAAAAGGAAAAGTCAGGAATTTGACTAATTATGGCGCATTTATAGAGATTGATGAAGGTATAGATGGACTCCTTCATATTTCAGATATGTCATGGTCAAAGAAGGTCGCACATCCTTCAGAAATAATTAAGAAGGGTGAAATGATAGAGGTTAAAATATTATCAGTTGATAAGGACAAAAAGAGGGTGTCCCTGGGGATCAAACAACTTTCCGATGATCCATGGAAAAAAGAGATACCGGAGAAATACCATGTTGGTGACATCGTAAAAGGCAAGGTTACCAAAATGACTGATTTTGGAGCATTTATTGACCTCAGTAACGGCTTGGAAGGATTATTGCATATTTCAGAAGTCTCTAAAGAAAAGATTAAAAAACTTGAAAACGTTATCTCTATCGGGCAGGAGTTGGATGTAAAGATTGTAAAGATAGAACCGGAAGCAAGGAAGATAGGCCTGAGCCTGAGAGGCATAGAGAATACTCCAGAGCAGGCACCTGAAAGCGGACAACAAGAAGAGAAAACTGATGTGAACGTTACAGAAAATGTTGCTGAAGAAAAAGCTGACGATGTAAAAGATGAAGATAACACATAGAAGCGTTGAAAAACTGTTCTACGGAAACGGAATAGAATTACAATGAAAGGAAGAATAATTTGCTTAAAGACCTAGTACGTGATATTCCTGATTTTCCCAAAGAGGGAATTGTGTTTAAGGATATAACTCCGTTATTACAAAATCCTTCGAGTTTGAAGGAAATTGTTGATAAATTCACTGAGCGCTATGCAAATCAAAAAGTCGATGTAATCGTCGGCGCGGAAGCGAGGGGATTCCTTTTTGGACCTGCAGTTGCAGTAAACTTAAACGCGGGTTTTGTACCAGTCAGAAAACCTGGGAAACTTCCCTATGAAACAGCAAGCATGACATACGAACTGGAATATGGCACTGATACACTTGAAATACACAAAGATGCCATAAAAGCCGGTGATAATGTTTTGATGCTGGACGATCTTTTAGCAACCGGTGGGACCATGGCTGCGAGTTGTAAATTGGTAGAATCACTCGGCGGTAATATTACGGGATGCGCTTTTTTAATCGAACTGAACTTCCTGAATGGAAAAGACAAGTTAAGCAAATATGATATCTTTTCTCTCATTCAATACTGAAGCTGTGATTTAGAATATTCAATATTGAGGCCGGCATGATGTTGATTGCCGGCCTTTTTCAATTTGATAAATAGTTGAAAAGCGCCCGTAGCTCAGATGGATAGAGCAACGGTTTCCTAAATCGTAGGTCAGAGGTTCGAATCCTCTCGGGCGTATTTTTTATATTTCCTGACAATATAATTTATTTTTTAAACATTTTCGTGAATGTTATGGTTTAATACTTGACACAAGTTTACGACATATAATAAACTAAAATCTTATGGAAAATGCAAAAGAGAGACTTAATAATTTTTTAAAGTTTTTTAATGATAATAAGTTATGGATAGCCATTGGCTTTGCCGTAGCAGTTGCGGCAGGAGTACCGTCATATTTGTACCAGCAGAAAGGCGCTGATGATTTTAATGAAGTCTGGAGTCGGATTTACCGAATGAACTATGAAGTTGCAACTGCACAGCAGGGAGGAAACGAGAAAGAGGCGTTAGAAGGTGCTATAAGTGAATATTCATTTCTAAAGGACAACTTGTCAACAACCGGCGCAACTCCCTGGCTACTGTCAGAACTGGGAAATGCACAGTATAAAGCAAAAAAATACGATGACGCGATTCTTACGTACAGGGAATTCATTAACCGTTTTGGCAACCATCCATTAGCTCCTGTCATAAGACAATCTTTAGGGTACGTTCTGGAAGAAAAAGAGCAGTTTAATGAGGCCGTAGAGCAATTTGAGAAAATTGCGAAAGATCCTGAAGCTACATATCTTAAGGCACAAGTAAGGTTGGACACCGGAAGGTGTTATGAAAAACTTGGACAATTAAATTCAGCTGTGGCTGCATACAAAGAGATAATTAACACTTTTCCTGAAAGCAGCTCGGCAAAAATGGCTGAGTATCGGTTGGAAGACCTTGAATAAATATTATGAATTTAAATAGAATGGCGGTAGTTGGCGAGGATGAGTCTGGCCAAATTAAGTTAGTAGTTAAGAAAAAATACTCTTCCAGAAGAATTGACAAATATCTTGTTTCACGTCTACAGGATTTTTCACGTAGTAATATTCAGAGATTGATAAAGGAAGAAGCGGTCAAGGTAAATAGCGTTTCTGTCAAGAACAGCTATGAAATAAAACAGAATGATATTATTTCTATAGATTTACCGACTGAGAACAGTGACCACATTACCCCGGAAGATATTCCACTTGATATTATTTTCGAAGACGAATATTTAATGGTATTGAATAAATCCACGGATACAGTAGTGCATCCTTCGCGTGGTCATTCAAGTGGCACATTGGTAAATGCTCTGGCTTTTCACTGTAACAATCTCTCTTCGTTTAATGGCCCTTTGAGGCCGGGCATAGTGCATCGTCTGGACAGAGACACAAGTGGCGCAATTTTAGTAGTGAAAGACGAAAAAGTACACAAGCATCTCGCATTACAATTTGAAAACAGGGAGGTAAAGAAAGAATATCTTGCAGTTGTTAAGGGTGAAACCGAGCTTGATTCTGACAGGATTGATTTGCCAATTGGAAAGGACAAGAGGGACAGGAAGAAAATGGCAATTCGCCATGATAACGGTAAAAACGCAGTTACTATTTTTGAAGCACGGGAACGTTATCCGGGTTTTACGTTGGTTAAGGTTTTTCTGGAAACCGGAAGAACCCACCAAATCAGAGTCCACATGAAAACTATTGGCCATCCTGTTGTTGCTGATGCGGAATACGGCAATAGCGAAGCATGTTATTTTGAAGATTTAATGAAACCGTTTTTAAACAAAGATGTACATAATCTTGCAAAGAATACGGAATTGTGTAATAATGTTACTGAACCGATTATTATGAGACAGGCGTTACACGCTTATAAAATCGGGTTTATTCATCCGGTTACTAATGAAGCTCTGGAGTTTACGGCAGATATACCGGAAGATATGCGTAACTTAATTACAACTCTCAGGAAAATTAAGACGCTTTTGAACTAGCTTGTTTGGATTTGAGTAAAATAAAACAAACAAGTTGATTTTTTTTGTCATTCACGCGAAACCGGGAATCTATGGGTATCATAATAATGGTAATTAGATACCTCTCTTCATGGGAATGACAAAACTTTTATACAACGGAGGGCAGAAAAATGTTTGGTATGCCGGGCGGTATTGAATGGATAATAATACTTATTGTGGCTCTACTTATCTTTGGTAAGAGACTACCTGAGGTAATGAAGTCTATGGGAAGAGGTATTGTTGAATTTAAAAAAGGTGTGAAAGGTGTGGAAGATGATGTTGAAGACGCGGTTGAGAAAAACCCGGATAAGCTGGCAGCATCGAATAACAGCAACGAAAAGGTAGAAACAGACAACAAAGAACATTCTAAAGAGATGAAAGGATAAAAAGCTCATGGCACAAAGTAATAAAAGAGGAAAACTCAAGTGGCGTAGTAAGAAAGCGAACCATGGTAGAAAACCAAATAAGGGGAAACAGCGAGGAAAAGTATAAACATTTTGTTTTGGAGTGCAGTGACCGTGCCACTACTTTAATGCGCATCATCACGCCCAACTACCGCAGACGGGGATAATGCACTCCATATTTTCCCCTTAATTCCATGATCTTGTCTATGGTAGGCCGGGAAGAGTCTTTTTTTACGTGACTTCCCTTAACGCTTCTTCATAAACTCGCAAATCCTTCTCGCTAAAAAGTACAAATCGAACTTCTACAAAGTGGTATTCCTCAATAAATTCTTTTACTGTTGTAAGCGCTATCCTTGCAGCTTTTTCTATTGGAAATCGGTACACACCTGTACTGATAGATGGAAATGAGATGGACTTGATTCCATTTTTCTTTGCCAGATTCAAGCTGTTGTAATAAGCGTTACGAAGAAGTTGACTTTCGTTACGGCTCTTATGGCTCCCTCCGGACCAGACCGGGCCAACAGTATGTATAACATATTCTGCCGCCATATTCCCACCAGTGGTAATTACCGCTTCTCCTGTAGGACAACCTCCCTGTTTCGCACGGATTTCCTTACACTCTTCAAGTATTTTCGGCCCACCCGCACGGTGAATAGCGCCATCTACACCACCGCCTCCAAGCAGGCTTGTATTTGCCGCGTTAACTATAGCCTCCGTTTCCTGTAATGTTATATCACCCTGTATAAAACTGAGCTTTGTTTTACCAATTACTTTTTCCATTTTTATAAAACCTCTCTTCCTTCATTTACACGAGGGCAAACTCCTTTCGTACATCTTTCGTACATCTTTCTATTAATCATTTTAACTCTTCCTTCCCAAATCTACAATCCTCAATTATTCAACACAGTGGAGCAAAGAACACAAAGAGAAAACAAAGGCTTTCAACCCCTGATATTCAATTCCGTTTAACACAAGATGGCATTGATTTGTCAGTAAGTACAGTGGAGCGTATTTTAAAACAAACTGGCTTTGGTAAGTTAAAGCGTAGAACAAATAAGGAGCTTGGAAAGACTCGTAATGGAAAGATCATAGCGGAACGCACGCAAGAGTTAAATTTTAGCGAGCTTGAGAAATTCCATGTTGACTGCCCCAGTGTAGGGGTATTCTTTTTTATACCCTATATTTTAGAATCCGGCATACTGGATTTAATAAAAGAGTGTAAACTGCCAGAATCAAGCGATATTGGAGCAACTCAAGCCTGTTTATCAATGTTACTTCTCAAATTAATAGGCGGCAAACGACTCAGACATATTGGCTTTTATGATAAAGAACCGGGATTAGGGGTTTTTGCCGGATTAAACATCCTCCCGAAACCTACGTATATGTGTACCTACTCTTGTCGCTGTTCTGAACAACAGTTAATGGACTTACAACAAAAAGTAGTATCGCTTTTTCAAAAAAAGTATCCTGCCTTTTATGGAAACGGGTTCATTAATCTCGATTTTCACTCAATCCCACATCATGGAGATGAATCAGAAATAGAAAAGGTCTGGTGCGGAGCGAAAGGCAAAACGATGGAAGGGGCTAATACAATTTTTGCTTCTGATGGTATTAGCAATGCCATTGTGTATACGAGGGCAGATGTATTACGCAGGGAAGAGGCCAATGAGATTAATAAATTTGTAGAGTACTGGAAAAGCATAAAAGAGAATGTTGCGGAAACACTGGTTTTCGATTGTAAATTTACAACATATAGGATACTCGATGATCTGACACAGAGGAAGGTGAAGTTTGTAACTCTGCGGAAACATTATGCCAGATTGATAAAAGAAACCAGGGATTTGCCGAAAGAAGTTTGGAAAAAGATTTACGTGCCTATTCCAAAGCGAAAATATAAAAGAGTATCAGTTTATGAGAGCCAGGTCAGGTTAAAGGATTGCAAAAGCTCATTTCGTCAAATAATAGCTGTAGGGTGGGCACTGCGCACCAAAAACATTCTACATCCGGAAACAAAAATCGTAGGGTGCGTTTTACGCACCAGAAACATGCCAGCATAATCAAGTATTTGCTTAATAGATAACACCATTGCCGTATCCAACGTTGTTAGCGGTGCATGGAATGCACCCTACTTGTCTGCTGCCAACCAAAAACATTCTACATCCGGAAACAAAAATCGTAGGGTGCGTTTTACGCACCAGAAACATGCCAGCATAATCAAGTATTTGCATAATAGATAACACCATTGCCGTATCCAACGTTGTTAGCGGTGCATGGAATGCACCCTACTTGTCTGCTTGATTAGGGGAATATTGTGATTATTTCAGAGCCTGTGAAAATCGGTGTTAATGCTGAGAGATATGATGATGCGCGAAATCTTTGTAATCGTATCCTGAGTTTATCAGGATCAGAAAGTAACGCGTACAGCAAATATGCTGAAGAGATTCTGGCGCGCTTATCAAAAAAGTAAGTTACGGAATGAAGCCAGAAAGTTTTATTACCATCGCTATTACACAGACGGTAAGTACCAATCGTATCCAACGTTCACCCTTATCAACAGCCCAATGGCTCCCGATCCAACCCCCAAGTCCCATCCCGGCAGCCAGACATAATCCAATTGACCAGCAGACCTTACCGTTGAAGGCAAACACTATTAATGCAAAGATCGTATAGGTACCGGCAATAAATGCCTTGTGGCTGTTTGTCACCACAAGATTGAATCCTGTAATCGTGGTTAGCGCCGCAATAATTATGAAACCAACACCTATCTGGATGAATCCACCATAGATCCCAATAAAAAAGAGCACAATCATTGTCGCTATTAGTTGATTGCGTCCAAAACGAACCGGATCGTTTCCGCGTAACTGCCGATTTGTATTCCATCTTTTTGCAGGATCCAACAAAATAAGCCCGAGAACCAGTAGCATAACAATGGCAAGTACTCTTTTAAACAAGATGTCGGAAAGGTCAACCGCAATCTGAGCACCAATGATGGCGCCTAAGATTGCAGGAATTACAAATAAAAGGCTTAGTTTAAAATGAGAAATACCCTTCTTCTTAAATCCCGCAACCGCAGACATACACTGAACCACAATTGCAATACGGTTCGTGCCATTTGCTATCGCTGTTGGTAAACCGAGAAAAATGAGTATCGGAAGGGTAAGCAGCGAACCTCCACCCGCAAGGGTGTTGATGAATCCAGCCAGTATACCAATAGTGAAAACAACAGGGATATGCCAAATTTCCATTTTAAAGTCTGGTATCTGTAGGGCAGGCATCTCCCAGCAAAAAAATTCTGCAATTGGAAAAGGAATGGTATAAGATGCCCACCATAAGTGAATAAAAAAATAGTATTTCCACGGTTGTCAGGTTTCATACTCGGGTCAGCCCATATTTCCAGCAACATTTACAGACCTGAAATAAAAGGGTGGTGCTTTCAGTGATCCATGCCAATCGGATGTATCACCAATAGCTATTATGTTATTAAATACATCAAAGACATTTCCGGCAATCATACAATCTTTCACCCTTCCAACGATTTCTCCGTTTTCTACAAAATATCCTAAATCTATGTTTACAGAAAACTCTCCGGCAAGGACGTTACTTTGACCTCCTCCAAGGACCTGGTCAACCAGTATTCCAGTCTTCATATCTTTGATCATATCATCAAATTTCATTTCTCCTGGCTCTATAATAACATTAGAGTTTCCCGGGGAAGGTTGAGATGCAAAACTTCTTGTTCCATTTCCAGTAGACTTTGTATTCATAATACCGGCAGTTTGTAAGTCAAATATATAATTTTTAAGTACACCTGATTCAAAAAGCGGGGTCCGCTGTGAAGAGACTCCTTCATCATCACAAACATAGCTACCATCAGCAAAGTCAATAGTTGGATCGTCATAAATGCTGATCCTTTCATCTATAATTTTCTGGCCCAGTTTGCCAGTCAACGGGGAGACGCCTTTCTGCACCATTTTTCCATTACAACCGGTTTCAAATGTTGATAATAAAGTCCCGATAGCCTTGGAAGTAAAGACAACCGGATAACTGGCAGTAGATACGTCAACTTCCTTCTCTGCCAGCCTTAGATCATGAAGCATTTTTGTTGTATGTTTTTCAAGACAGTCAACTACTTTAGCGGAACTCTCACCTTCTCCAGTCCATAATAATCCGTTATCTTTAACAAGTAAGATATCCATGCTTGAACCAAAAGAGGTTGATTGTGTGCTTACGTCTAAGCCGCTTGAGTTAATTAAGCGGCTTAGACCAACACCTTTTCCAATGCTGACCCCACATTCATAATTTGAATTTACTGATAAGGCTTTCTCAATCGCATCTTTACCAATTTGTATGCCTTTTTCTATAGGGTAGTTCACAACGCCTTCATCAAACAACTTAATGTCATTCAATTGGCTTTTTTGCTGAAATACAAATTTTGCTTCCTGTCCAAACTCAGCACTTTCAACCGCATTTGCAACAAGTTGTTCCGGCTTCCTGAAATCAGTGGTACTTGAAAATCCGATTTTTCCGTTTTTGATAATACGTAAACCGATGCCTCGGATCGATTTGGTATAAACTGATTTTAATTTATTATTTTCAAAACTGATAGATCTGGATTCTCCCTCTTCATAAATCACCTCAGCTGAGTCGGAATTTTTTAAGGCCAGTTCAAGTGTCTTTTCTTCTATGTTATTATTCATTTTTTTATTGTTCTCTGATTTTAAAAATAGGTTTATTTTTTCCCTCTTCCTCATGACCGGGAGTATCAAATTTAATTCTTAAACGTAAGTCATTTGCACTGTCCGCGTATGCTATTGCGGTCTTATAATCAATCTTTCCCTGCACATAGAAGTTATAGATGGCCTGGTCAAATGTCTGCATGCCTTCCTGCTCGCCTTGTTTCATGGCTTCTTTAAGCAGACCAATCTCTTTTTTCAGGATCAGGTCCTTAATCCTGGGCGTATCCATAAGGACCTCCAGTGCGGCTACCCTCTTCTCTTCAACTGCGGGTATAAGTCTCTGGGAAATAATACTTCTGAGATTAAGCGAAAGAAGCAGATATATCTGCTCATGTCTTTCAGCAGGGAAAAAGTTTATTATACGTTCTATGGACTGATTGGCATTGTTTGCATGAAGAGTGGCAAGGCAGAGATGGCCGGTTTCAGCAAAGGTTATGGCGGCCTCCATTGTTTCTGTGTCACGTATCTCGCCTATGAGGATGACATCAGGGGCCTGCCTCAATGTATTTTTTAAAGCTTCCGAAAATGAATTTGTATCAATCCCCACTTCCCGATGGGTAACAATGGACTGTTTATGCTGATGCACAAATTCTATAGGATCTTCTACTGTTATAATGTGTCCTGATGAACTACTGTTTCTATGGTCAATCATTGCTGACAGAGTGGTGGACTTACCGGACCCTGTCGCCCCGACTACTATAACCAACCCTCTTTTTGTCATTGAAATATCTTCTAAGACTGAAGGAAGTCCCAGGTCACTAAAAGACTGAATTGGGGTTTTTATCTGACGAACAACAAGCCCGATATTATTCATCTGATAAAATATATTCACTCTAAAACGACCTTCTGAAGACGGAGCCAAAGCAAGGTTCATCTCCTTGTTTTCAAGAAAGGTCGCTTTCTGCTTTTCACTCATTATTGAAAAAGCAATCCTCTCTGTGTCTTCCGGTGTCAATGGTTCTCCCAAATCAGATTCAGTCTGGCCCTCCACCCTGAAGGCAGGCGCAATTCCCGCCGTTATATAAATATCGGAGGCTCCCTTTTCTACCATTAATTTTAAAAGATCTTCTATATTCATAAGAACACCTACATACCGTATGAAGAGAGGGCGGATGGATTGGTTAGATAAGGGGTTACGGTCTCCAGTGAAACCACACCCTGTTTATAAAGTTTCGCGAGTGTTGCATCCATTGTCTGCATTCCAAACTGTTTTCCTGTCTGCATCATTCCGGGTATCTGGGCTATTTTACCTTCTCGTATGAGATTTCTTACAGCGGGTGTTCCTGTTAATATCTCTAAAGCCGCAATCCTGCCTTTACCCTCCTTCTTTTTCAGTAGATTCTGGGTGACAACTGCCAGGATGGATTCAGAGAACATAGATCTTATCTGGTTCTGTTGTTCCGGAGGGAAAACATCTATTACTCTGTCTACCGTTTTAGCCGCACTGGAGGTGTGCAATGTACCAAAGACCAGATGGCCTGTTTCAGCAGCAGTCATCGCTAAGGAAATTGTTTCCAAGTCCCTCATTTCACCAACCAGAATAACATCAGGGTCTTCTCTTAAAGCAGAACGGAGTGCTTTGGCAAAACTATGCGTATTGAGACCAAGCTCTCTCTGGTTTATGAGGCTAAGCTCAGATTCATAAACAAACTCTATGGGGTCTTCAATAGTTAAGATGTGTGCCTTTTCATTTCGGTTTATAAAATCCATCATAGCTGCCAGTGTTGTTGATTTACCGGACCCTGTGGGGCCTGTTACCAGAACAAGGCCCTTGGTTTTTTTTGTCAGATCAGCAAGTACATCGGGTAGCCCTAATTCTTTCAGCGTCATGACCTTTGTTGGAATAGTCCTGAAAACTATCGCTTCGCCTCTGGACTGATAAAACGCATTTATTCTGTAACGGGCAATTCCCTTGATGTCCAAAGCAAAGTCTATCTCTTTTTCTCCCTCGAAAACCTTACGCTGCTGGTCATTGAGAATATCATAGAGCATTGAATGGACTTCATCTTGGGGCAGGGAAGGCATATCTACCTTCTGGATATCACCATCAATCCTGACCATCGGCGGTTCTCCAGAGCTTATGTGCAGGTCAGAAGCGCCCTGTTCTTTTGCAAAAGTAAGAATTTCACTAATATCCATAATTTGTCTTATTTAACAGTGGAGTCTCAAGAATGTTAATTCAATAAAATTTCCTGTTATTTCCGAATTTCACTGTGATTATACTTCATATAAGTGTTTATTATATAAAAGTTTGTATTATTACACCATAAAATATTCTTTATTTATAAAATTATTATTAATCAGGTTCAAAATTTTCAGAAAACTCCGATTCATGATCTTTATCTATACGGAAGATGCAACGGTAAAAACTTCCTCCAGAGACGTTAAACCATTTTCTACTTTATCTATTCCATCATCTACAAGGCTTTTAAAACCCTGAGTTTCCCTGGCTGACTTTGCAATAACGTGTGGAGTCTCCTGCCTTATGATTAAATCTCTTATCTGATTATCTACCGCGAGGGTCTCGTACAGGCCAAGTCTACCCTTGTATCCTGATTTCCTGCAACGTTCACAGCCTTTCCCTTTTGAAAAAGTAATGTCAGTTTTGTCATGTAGCCTTGCACCTGTCAATAGCTTTTCATCAGGTACATAAGTTTCTGTACAATATTTACAATTTGCTCTAACTAATCTCTGTGCCACAATACCTATTACAGAAGATGCAATAAGAAACGGTTCAACGCCCATATCTATTAAACGACTGATAGCACCGGGAGCATCGTTGGTATGAAGCGTACTGAATACCAGATGACCGGTCATTGCAGCTTGAATGGCTATCTCCGCTGTCTCTCTGTCTCTCATCTCTCCAATCATTATTACGTCCGGGTCCTGACGAAGTATACTCCTCATTGCGTATGCAAACGTAACACCCGCCTTGGTGTTAATCTGAGTCTGACGGATAAGATTTAAATGATACTCTACCGGGTCCTCCACCGTAATTATGTTTTTTTCAGGAGAGTTGATTCTATTCAGGGATGCGTACAGTGTCGTTGTTTTACCGCTACCTGTAGGTCCGGTAATAAGGACAATGCCGTTTGGCCTGTCAATAAATGATTGATATCTCTCAAGAGACTCTGTTGTAAAACCCAGCTGCTCCAGCCTCATAGAGGCGGTCCTTTTATCAAGTATACGCATAACTACACACTCTCCAAAAACAGTCGGCATTGTAGAAACACGAAAGTCAAATTCTCGCCCGGATATTTTCACTTTGAACCGGCCATCCTGCGGTAGCCTGCTCTCGGCAATATTCATTCCTGCAATAACCTTTATTCTGGATACCAGGGTATTACGAAGTTTTTTCGGTAGAGTGGAGGCATGATATAAAATCCCATCTAATCTATACCTGATAAGCATTGAGTCCTCTTCATGTTGAATATGAATATCACTTACTCCTTCTCTGATGGCTCGATGAAGGATTGTGTTAAGTAGTTTTACTATAGGAGATCTTTCCAGCGCCTCCTCCGATACTGTTTCAAGGTCTACCTCCTTGATTTTCTCCACTTCAACATCTTCATCAAAGCCCTCAAATTCATTCTGAACAATATCATCTACGACATCTGTCAGATCTTCTACAGTGCTTCCATAATACTTGTCCAGAGACTGGAGTATCTGACTCTCAGATGAAACAGTGACTCCGATGTCGCAGTCCAGAATGTCCCGAATTTCATCAATTCCATATAGATTCCTGGGATCAGAAATAGCGATTGTCAGGTTATTAGTTATCTTAAAGAGCGGCAGAAACTTATATTTACGAGCCAACCTCTCTGAGACCACCTTTAATATGTTTGTATCAATATCGTAATTATCGAGGTCCACATACGGGACGTCGTAATAGTTACCCAACGCATTAGCGATAGACTCTCTCGTTGCAAGGCCCGTAGTGAGAGCTGCCTGCTCAAAAGGAACCTCGGACTTTTTTTGCTCATCAAGGCATTTTTTCAGATCCTCTTCTGTTATCACACCTTCGCTTACCAGTATATCTGCCAGTTTCACTCTTGATTCCTTTTTGGCTTCATTCTGGATCATTATGTTTTATCCTTTTAGTGTATCTCCACCAGACTTTTGCAGATCTTTAATATGCTCTTTTACTATTCCTCTTAATTCAGAATAATTATTTGTCGAATTTTTAAGGAAAAGAGTATAGCGCCATATAGCCATCTCCACATGCCCCATCTCCTCATAAAGAATTGCCAGGTTATAATGAGCTTCTGGAAGGAAAGAGTCCTCCGCCACTACATCTTCCAACACTTCAATAGCTTTTTTTGTTAAGCCCTGAGTCTTGTAGACAAGCCCCATGTTTATCAGGCTTTTCAGATTATTAGGATTGAGTTCAAGCGCCTTCCGGTACTCCTCTGCAGCCTCCCTATAGTTACCTCTGAGATAATATATTACTCCGAGGTTATTACGCGCCTCCTCCATTCCGGGATTTAATGATACTACAAACTGATAATGTTCCATCGCTTTATCCAGCTCATTCTGTTCTCGATAAATAACACCCAGGTTGTTATGTGCCTCGGCATTGTTTGAGTCCAGCTTCAGCACTGTTTCGTATTCATTAACAGCCCTTAACATATCACCCTGTTTCTGGTAATAAACCCCGAGATTAAAATGATAAACTGCCTTATCGACGGATTGATCTTCTGGTGAAGATGCAACATGTGGTATTCCGGTATTACCAGGCCTTCCTGAATTAGTTACTTTACTATTTACGGTCCTTTTCAACTCTACATTCTCCGGGGCGGCATAAACCCTGCTGATATTACAGCCAAAGTATAAAATTACCGCAATAACCACAATAAAGTTTACATAACAGGTAAACTGTTTTATGTACGACTCTCGTATATAACGCATTAATCCCTTTCTGTAATAACTATTAATGTTATGTTGCATAATATCCTCCTGTTAATTTAAATTCCAATTACCTGGAAAATGGTTTCTTCACCATCGAATATTTTGACCTGATAGAACCAAAATCCTTTGCTCTGGGGCCAACAATAGTAGGTGTAATAAGTATCACCAGCTCTGTTTTAATATTTGATCTTGTTTCTCTTCGAAAGGCTTTTCCGGCAACCGGAATATCACCGAGAACAGGAGTTTTAGACTGGTTCTCCTTTACATCATTCTTCATCAAACCTGCTATCAGGATTGTCTCTCCATTTTTAATGGTAACTACCGTCTCCGTCTCTCTCGTGTCAATAGCGGGCCTTGCGGCTGTTCCGGAAGTCCGGAGGGCAATAAATGAGGACACGCTTGGGTGTACTTCCATTGTAATCATTCCATTCGAATCCACGTGTGGCGTAACATCAAGATATACTCCGAAGTTAAACGGCTTTGCCATTGTAGTGGTAATGACGCCGCCCGCTCCTCCTGCACTCTGCTGGGTCTCAAAATATACATCCTGAGTAACGCTGCTCAGGATGGCCTTCTGTCCATTCAAAATAGAAACCTCAGGGGCTGAAAGGACGGTGATATCTCCCTGTGATTTCAGCGCCGTTAAGAGATAATTAAAGTCACCATCACTCTTCCCTATCTGAAACAGCTCCGCCACGTCACCCGGTCTTGACTCGCCGGTCGGGGTTGTTGTCTGGCCTAACCGTGGGGCAAAACTCTGTACAATGTTCAAAGGGTTGGTTTTACCCGAAAACGGCCCTATAGATTGAAGCGTCGCCGCCCAGTTAATTCCAAATTCATTACCCGCTTTAAGGGTAACTTCCAGCAACTTTGCCCTGATATGTATCTGTGTCTTAACTGATGACTTGAAAATGTTTATGTATTCCTCTATCTCATTCATATTTGGCCGATAGTCAGTAACTCTTATGTAACCCACTCTCTTGTTTATTAACAATTTTCCCGTATCACTACTCATAAGTGACCTGATCCCTGATTCAAGTTCTCCCCATACATCTACAGATTCTTCAGTCTCAATATAGCCATAACTTGCACTATCATTTTCCTCTCCTCCGGCCCCTGTGACAGCCAGGACCGAGCTTTTGGATTTCCTGGTAGAAGTGCTGTAAATAAATTCAAAGGTACGTGTTAACATTCTTGGCTGTGAAACCCTGAGAATATTGTCTTCAATAGTGTACTCAAGCCCTAATGGTCTCAGCAAGATTTCAAGGGTCTTGTCAAGCGGCAGATTCTTGAATGATGCAGTTATTTTGCCAGAGGCATCAGGGTCTACAATAACATTATATTCCGGTAACTCTTCGGACAACACATAGAGAACGTCCTTTAGTGCCATATCCTTAACCGATAAGCTAAACAGCTTCTCTCTCTCTTTTACCTCTTCCAGCATTTGAGTTACAGGCAGTTCATCCAGAGTAGAAAGGTTGCCTCTTTTTTCAGGGACTAACTGACTGACCGGCATTTTTTTCAGCTCTTCTTTAGTGGTAGCACATCCGGCAATAATGGATACAATAATCATTGCTAAAATAATATTTTTCATTTCTCCTCCTTATGCATGCGTTTAATTGAATGGCTGAGATAGAACTCTCCGGTAATACAACCTGTATGTTGCCCTGCTCTCCCGTCTAAAGTAATGACTACTGTCTTATCCATCATCTATAAAATACGCGGGTTTGTTCCGCAAAAAAACTTCACTAAAAATTTTTTAAAAATTAACCATTACATTTCAAGTTTTGTTTTGTATAAAAATTAACCATTACATTTCAAGTTTTGTTTTGTCTTGTTGAAGAATTAATCACTAAAACGTAAGCATTGCTTTGTTGCGCAAATGCATTGCCAAAATATTTGTCAAACTCAAAGTTTTTATAAGATGCTTAGATAACAGCATATGCGAGCTAAAGCATTTTACTGTTTATACATTTTTATTTGTTTTAACATGTGTCACTCTGGTGCATCCTGAGTTATTTTGAATCTTAGCAGTACAGGGAGGACTGGTGGGTTGGAACCTCCAGCTCAATAGTTTCTCATGTTGGTACAAACGACTACCGGAATCCGGCATGGAAAACGTGTGAGAGAGACGAATGCTACAGGCTGGATATAGATGTCTTACAGAAGGTCAGTGTGAGTAAGCTCAATGTAGAAAGAATGGTACATAGGAAAGCAAAAAGGAAGGACAGGTTTATTTCCTTTCAACTCTACCTCTATAGGGTCCGGGAAAGCTTACGGGCTTTTTTTATTTCTACCCCTTTGTCCTCGATATAATCCGCTTAGTAACCTTAAACCTGGCCTTCTGTTCCTGCATAAGAAGGGTCCTTTTCAACCCATTCTTCCCGGACAAAACTACTCGATCCCTGTTTATTTCGGTCACCTGTTCCTCTCCCACCCAACTGCCTGTTTCTACCCATACATGGTTAATATTGGCAATGGATTTCCCATTGCTCCGGAAAATACCTTTTACCCTGCTGGCAACCATTCCCTCTTCCCATTTTCCTGACTCTGAGTAAGTCTCTACAAAATCCTGTGATTTTTTAAAAAAACTTACGTCAAGGGGGAGAGTAAAAGGACCGCGTACGGACTCTTCTTCCTTTGAAGGATTTAAAACCATGTCCTCTCCACCACCATATATATCTGTAAAGCAAATTGATAAAATATTAATGGTAATGATAGTCGTAAATAAAAACAGTCTCGTTTTGATATGTTTCATAATTAATAACTCCATTTTATAATTTTAAAAATCAGTGGATTTGTCTCTCTTCCGAGAGGATTCCAATTCTGAAGGCATCTCGAAAGAGAGGCGGGTCGTATTTGCGAATAAAGTTATCAGGCAGAATCGGCGCCACCCACCTTACAACTATGGATATTAATAAACACAGGCAATCACTTACTGGCGACAATATCACCTGCTTTCTTTTTACTATAAACGTTTATCATCAGATTTGATACTACCTGTGGATACAGTTTTTCATCACTACTGATTTCCAATGTATCTATGATAAGGAACGTTGCCAGGTCCTGTAGTACGCTTATGAACTTTTCCAGTTTGTCGTATTTACCCTGCAAATTGATATCAAAGGAGACCTTAATATAACCGGGAACTTGTCCGGGGATGACAGTACTGGACCCAGTTTCCTCACCTTTATCATTATCAGGTTCAGGCGAAGGTGGTGGCTCTATCACCCTTGTAGACATTTTTAACACCTTTAAATCCAGACGCAGCGCTTCTTTTTCTATCGTTTTAATTATGGGAATTATCTCCCCACTTGCAGCTATTTTAGTCCTGATTTTATTGAGTTGGTTTTCAATCGCCGCTACTTCTTCTTCTATCTTTTTTGTCATGGTAACATGTTTTCTGGCGATACCGATTTTATTTTTGTGATCTTCAATTTCCCTGGATATATCCACTATCTCTTTCTTTGAAGGAACGAGAAAAAATTGATAAAATGCTGCCGACAAGGCCAATGAGCCGACAACACCCAGCATAAGGCATTTCTTTTTATCCAGCTTAGGCATATTTCCTTTTAGTTCCAAATCTATTACCTCCTATATAGTATTAGATAGACAACTTATCTGAAATTTCAGACCTTCAGATGTATAATCTTTGTCTTGTTCCAGGTAGATAAGCCGTACGTCATCAAATTGAATAGAATCTTCAAGGGCAGTCATAAATTCTGAAATTGCAGAGCCTCTTTTATCCAGAAAAAATGCTGTACCCGTTACCATTATCTTCTTCTTTTCTTCTGTAGATGATTCGGAGAGAAAGCGAATATATTCCAGTCGTATATTGTCTGCGGTATGCAGCCTTATCTCTTTTAGTATTATAGAGGTATCTATATCTTCTCTAAGCACTTGAGGGTATAAGTCTCTTTCTGCCAGTAATTTTCTTTTTTTAGAACTCAGCAGAAGCACACGTGTATTTGCGGGAGCCAGAGACGACAACTCCTTCTTTCTACCTTCCAATTCAGATCTGGCATTAACCATTCCTCCGGATATGTTTAAATAGAGAAAAAACATTACCATGGCAGCTACACCGCTGGGGACCGTTAAGGCTGTAATAGAGGCGACACTCTTGTTCTCGTTCTTTTTCTTTCCGTGTAAGAGATTCAACTCTTCTTTATTCCACACGGCCAAACCATACACTGTAACCAGAGCCGAGGGGCTCGCTGTAGTAATTTCTTCAGATATTCCATCCGCATATTCTGCACCATGGATGGGATTGGCCGATTCTACTTCTATACCAAGCTCACTTGACAGGAAGACCCTTAGGCCTTGCAACTCACAACCTCCACCCGACATACTTATTTTTTCTACGTTAGATATATGGAATTCAGTTGTATAAAAATCGAAACTCGTCCTGATTTCACTCAACAGCTTTTCTAAAACAGGCATCATCAGCATGGAAAGTTGTGACAACTGTATACCACCTTCTGTCGTTTTCCTTTCTGTTGGAGAGGGAAATCCGTATTCTCGCTTCAGGGCGTCTGCATCGTCATATGATAGCGTATGCAGATCTTTCCCGCTTTCGCTTATCGGCGCTGATATCAGTGATTTTGTTACATCATTACCTCCCAGATTAATAGTCCTGGTAAATTCGAGTACTCCATTATTAAAGAAACTAATGACAGTCCTCTCATAACCAATATCCACCATGGCGCTAACTTTATCTCTTTCATCATTATTACGTAGTGCAAGCGTTTTCCATTGTACTAATGGGGCAACAGTGACCGCAACAGGCTTCAAGCCGGCAGCACGAGCAATAGAGAACTCCTGCTCTACTAACTCTTTGGGAGCAGCAACCAGGATGACATCCAGCTTATTTACACCATCCTCATTCTTTTCCCCTACAATCATATAATCCATAGCCATTTTGTCGACGGGGATGGATACATATTTCTGCACCTCAAAAGGCACTACTTCATCCAGCTCTTCTTCTGGCATTGGAGGCAAGGTAATACGTCGGATGAAAACCTGAGACCCTGATACCATAATAACAACATCTTTGTCCACAATGCGTCCTTCCGCCAGGCAATTTTTTATTAACCCGGTCAGTACCTCCGGATTCCTTCCGTTCTGCCTTGCTTCTACAGGTACTTCTGATATTGCCAGGCACTCTATTTTCTGGTCCGTTCCGTTGACGTTTACTCCTAAGGCCTTTACGGAATAGTTGCCTATATCCAGACCTATCAGACGTTTTCCTTTACTTTTCTTTGAAATTGAAGAGAACATTTTATTTTTTAACATGGTTTTTCACTTTCTTAATTAGCTGCCACTGCCTCCGACAATGATTGGACGGTTATGATGGGCATTGACGTACTTAAATCTCTAAAATAATCATTTTCTACTGTAACTGCGGTTGGATTTCCATTTCCATTTATAACACCACCATAATGGATTATGCCTCCAATTATATCTGAGTTACCATTGAATGTAATATCACCTTCGCAGATTATTATGGCGTCCATTGTGGCGGTCCCATTCAAAACAACGTCTCCTTTTACCCAGAACACCCCCACCCCTTCCGGTTTGAACCAACGGTAAGGTCATTCTCAACATAGGTAAAGTTCGGCATTGCGTTTGTTGGTGCATCAATGTAGTAACTTGGATTTGATGGTTCCGGATAATCATCGTTAGCATTGTCAATAGTCAAGTCCCAGGCATTGTAGTGTCCCTGATCAATGGCAATGACCTTAACAAAATCCACATCCAATAACTGTGCAGGACGAATAACAATACCGGTCTCAGGGTCAGGGCCAGTATTGTTATCTACCCCGGGAGTACCAAAACTAGTTACAATAGAGCCATCATCATTTGTCATGCCAAAACCTCCACCTGTTCCTGCAATACCACCACTCGTTTGTACACCCGGTTGTACTGCGGTGCCAGGAGAAGGAATAATAGTCACCTTTGTCTTTATCTGTCTTTGTGAGACTGTGGTACCGCCTCTTATAACCTTACCAGTCGCTATTATGGTGTAAACATCTGAGAAACCGTCAAGTGGATTACTCACATCAGTAACGTTATTGATAATGGTAGCATCATCACCATCATCATCTACTATGTCATCATCCGCAAGTGCTGTATCATCATCATTATTACCACGATCTAAATCAACATCAGAATTTGTGGAATGCGGAGATGAGCCCGCGAGGTACGGTCTTTCAATCCAGTACTCTGCTCTTTCAGTAGTGCTGGATGATACGACGTACGGAGCACTCCTTATGCCTGTTGTAGCAGCTGGAAAAAGGGGAGTTCCGGAGGCATTCATACTAAAAAACCTGTACTTTGCATCCTGAAGGGCAAACATTGTTGCTGTATCAGCCAGGTAATAGGCCTTGTTTGAATTTATGGTTAGAGGTGCAGATACTTTCCAAGTACCCATAATAGAGGTAAAGATACCTCCCATTACTGACATAAGCACCATTATTACTATGATGGAAGTGAGGGCAATCCCTTCGTTTCTGTTAAAAAATCCAGGAAATTTCTTCAGTAATTTTGTAGTCTTAATATTGACCATTTTCAAATAAAGTCGCTAATAATTTCAGCTTATAAATACACTTCTTACACTTCTTAGTTTAACTAAAGACCATAGTTCCTGGGATAAATTTTTGTATTCCAATTAGAGCCGCCGTCAAGTACCAGATCTATGATAATTGCGTCAACACTGCTGCCATATTGCGGCACAGCATCGGCAATGAAGGTTGTAACATGTTCCGCTATAACATCGCCTGAAGTATCGTTGCCAGGAAGACCTCCATAAGTTGTAGAGCTCTGCCTTCTCAGTTCATTAGTGGATGTATTCCGAATAAATTTTACAAACAGGTTTCCGTCCAAACTTGAAGTAACATTTTTTTCAAATATTAGTTGATTTGTTGCTGTATTATTTATGGTTTTTGCCTCTTTTACCTCTCTACTTATCTTTTCCATTACCATGATGGCATCATCATTTCTCTCTTTTTTCTTCTGCATGGCAATTTGCGCGCTCAAACTTTTGGTAAGGACCCCAAAAACAAAAGTCCCGAGTATAGAGGCAATTACAACCACTATAATCATCTCCATCAGAGTGAAACCAGCCTCTCCATCTTGAGTATGTTGACATTTATGTTTTCTATTAATTTGCATTTGGATTATAAAAGTCCTTTGCCAGGATGGCCCAAAGGGTGACAACATCCGCGTTCTCCGAGTTGCTTACGCTTTCAGTAACTCTTATGAAATCTGTAGGTGAAGCAGAGTAAGTGAAAGTGCTGCCTGAATGAGACACATATTCTCTCGTGGAGTTTTCAGTATAGAGACGCCCATTCAATGTAACAGAACTGGGGACATTACCAAGATTGCTGGTAGCGATCGTATAACCGGCATTTTTTAACTCTTCTATTTCTTTCTGTGCCAGATAAGTGGCCGTGGCATATATCTCCGGCCTGGTCCCCTGCTTTATTCCAGTGGCAAAGGGTACAACAAGGGTAGAGGAGAGGACTCCTGTTACGGTTATGATCATAACGAGTTCTACAAGGGTAAAGCCCCTCTCTGACTTCAAATCCCATATCCTATTTTTACAAAAACTATTCTTCATACGTTTACTGTATAGCCGCTCTTCCTGTTGTATTCTCAACAATAATATTTTTAAAAGCCCCTTCTGAAGTAATTCTAAGAATTCCACCCGCTCCTGTAACAGGTTCACCAGTGGAATTGAATGTATATATAAGATCTGTAGTACCAGTACCAACTGGACTAAATATTGCTCTAGAAAATTCCGGTAATTCTTTTGACTCGTTTGACCCTGCAGATGTAATAGTGTAAGTACTACCGTTTGAGGTAAATGTAATTGTTGTTTCTCTGTACTTGCTCATTGCCATCTCTTGTGTATGACGAATATCTGATTTTACCTGCCTGGCAACACTGTCAAGGTCTATAGTATTAATTGCTCCCAATCTGGGCAGGGCAACCGCCGCCATTATCCCCGCAATAGCTATAACCATTACCAGTTCAAAAGTAGAAAAGCCTTCAGAGCGCCCATACACTATTTTCCGGAGTTTTTTTTCTATTATATTAATTTTCATTTTCACTAACCTGCGTGGTGGCATGGACAAGTTTTGTTTGTCCGTATTCTCAGCATATTGTAACATTCCACACGAACAAATGAGTTTTTACATGCCACCCTACCGTTTCAAAAACTTTGAAATTCTACACATCCAGGCAGGCAAACTGAAATAGTAAACAGTTTACCCACCTGTACTATGTAGAATAATTTAAAAAGCGGAACTAGCATCTTCTGTTATCAAAGCAGGGGTATCACCACTCCTTGCCGTCCAATCCCATTCGAAAGTTGAACCCTTATAATTCAAGATAATGGCGGTTCCTGCGGCGTTTGAAGCAATCTCTCCTGAAGCAGGGGTATCAGTGGCGGTAGCTTGATACGTTATACCACCGGTGAACGCGGTAGCAGCTAAGACATCGGCTAAAGTGTATGTAGTTGTATTAATCAGAAAATCAGAGTGTTCTGCCTGAATTGACGAACTAAGTGCGCTTCCAACTCCCCTGGCGGCACTGAGCTTTGCTGAATCTGACAAACTTAAGAACTTAGGTATGGCAACGGCAGAAATTACCCCGAGGATAACAATAACCATAATGAGTTCGATAAGGGTAAAACCTTCTTCACTTTTTTTCCGTTTTGACTGCATTTTTCTTCTCCTGTAAAAAATTATAAAATTCTTTAATAATTAACTGCTCAATACCTCTTTCATGGTTCTCTATACTAATCAATACCTCCTTTCTGTCTCTCTCTTTTAAAACAGATTGTTTTGTTTCAAACATAATTAACCACCTCTTTCTGCCAGCTTGGTAAGGTCCCACATGGGTAAGAATATAGCCAACATAAGGAAGAGCACAACTACTCCAAGAAATGCCAGGAGTATTGGTTCAATAAGGCTTGCAATATTTTTGATTGAGTAATCAACTTCCATGTCATAATATTCAGAAACCTTGACAAGCATACTGTCAAGTTCCCCGGATTCTTCTCCCGCTGACATCATCTGTACTACCATAGGGGTAAAAAATTTTGATTTCTTCATGGTGGCGGCTACACTCTCTCCTCGTTGCACACCTTCTCTGAGATCACCTATAACCTCGGATATTGGAATATTCCCAACTACGTCCGCACATATCTTCAGGTTCTCCAGGATTGATAGTCCACTTCGATTCAGGGTAGACAAGGTCCTGGTAAAGACCGACATGGCAATCTTAAGAAAAATAGGCCCAAAGATTGGGACCTTCAGCTTAAGCAAGTCGAGTTGACGACGTCCTAGATAGGTTTTGGCATATCCTCGATAAGCAAAAAACAGACATCCTGCTCCACCAAGGAGAAGGTACCAGTAGTTTGAAAAGATATCATTAGCGGCTATCAACATCCTTGTCGCAAGAGGTAGTTCAAGATTAACCTGCTTAAAGATACTCACAAAATTGGGGACCACGAATTTCATGAGTATTAATACGGCAATCAACATTGCGCTTATGACTATCTTGGGATAACGTGTGGCAGCCTTTATCTTCGCCTTGGTTTCTGCTGCATGTTCCGCCAGAGAGGCAAGCCTCCCCAGGATATCATCAAGAGTACCGGAAGCTTCTCCAGCTCGTATCATATTTATGTAAAGACTGGAGAACACTTTGGGATGTTTTGCAAGCGCGTCAGAGAAAGAAGAACCTGTCTGGATTTCTGCAGCCAGTTTAAAGAGAATCTCTTTAAAGGTTTTATTCTGCACCTGTTCAGCAAGCCCCTGGATCCCCATGAGCAATGGTATTCCTGCGGAAAAGAGGGTGGCAAGCTGACGGTTAAACACAATGAGATCTTTGTCCGTTACCTTTGGCTTTAAAAAACTGAATGAAGATGCGCTCTTAACCGCCTTACCTTCTTCCAGGTGAACAGGAATGTAACCCATTTCCCCCAGCTGAAACCTGGCAATATCCAGCCCCGCAGCTTCCAGAGTCCCTGCAACCGCTTTTCCGTATCCGTCCCTCGCCCTGTATTTAAAAACCGGCATTATTCACCTCTTTATTTAACTGTCTCATCTAAATATTTTTCAACGGTATTTGTAAGCATATTCAGATCATAAGGCTTTGCTATGTACTCATTTCCACCACATGCAAGGCCCATTTCCCTGTCGGCATCCTGAATTTTTGAACTTACAATAATAATCGGGATATGCTTGAACCTGGCATCAAACTTTAGCAGTCTGCAGAAATGGTAACCGTCCATTTTCGGCATCATAACATCCAGTATTATGAGCTGTGGTTGTTCATTGTTTACCATTGTCAGAGCGTCTTTTCCGTTTGTAGCCATAGTTACTACGTGTCCTTTTGCCTCCAGGGCAAACTTCAATGTTTCAGCGCTATAATAGTCATCTTCTACCAATAGTAATTTTTTGTTCTCACTCATTTGTATAAAGGCAGAGTAAAAACGAAATTACTGCCCCCTCTCCCTTTACTTTCTACCCAGATTCTTCCTCCCTGTGCTTCTATGATGTCTTTGCATATGCTCAAACCCAATCCTATGCCGTAGTGTTTTTTTGTCGTGGCATTCTCAACCTGATAGAACCTTTCAAATATCTTGTCCTGCTCCTCAAGAAAAATACCTGCCCCATTATCCTTAACACTGATTTCTACCTCATCTTCCGTAGATTTTGTACTTACTACTATTTCTCCACCATGAGGCGTAAACTTAAAGGCATTATCCAGAAGATTCAGCAACGCCTGCCTTGTCCTGTTTGAATCTGCCAGGACTGAAGGATGGCTTCCGTTATTATTGATCAGAGACACTTTATTCTCTTCAGCCTTGAACCACTGGCTCTCTATAGTGCTTTTTATTATCTTGTCGAGGTCCACCTTTTCCCGCTTTAATGGTACTTTTCGTATTTCTGAAATGGTTATATCCAGAAGTGTAGTAGTCAGGTTTGACAGATATTCAACTCCATCATTTATTATATGTAAAAATTTCTTCTGAGAGTCCGTGTTCGGCCCCAGCATCTCCTGGAGCAATAGGTTTACCGCGTTTTTCATAGATGTTATAGGAGAAAGTAACTCGTGAGAAGCGATAGTTATAAATTCTGACTTTACCTGGTCAAATTTTTTATCCCGTGTAATATCTTTAAACACAACTAAACAGCCTTTTTTTCTCTCGTAGTTAATTTCCCCGTTTATTTCTGAGAACTCTACTTTTATTACCCTTACCTCAGGTATCTGAATAGTTATCTCTTCAGAAGTAAGCGAATCCACCTCTCCTCTCAACCATTTTGATATTTTACCCAGTCCTGATTTTTCCAGTAATTCTTCTGTTTCCTGCTTATCAATGTCCTTTTTGATTTTCCAACCCAGCATCCATTTGACTGCGGGATTTACAACCACAGCATCGTCATCCTGTGTGATTATTATCACACCTTCAGCCAGGTTCTCTACAGCCAGATTAAACATATTCATGTTTTCAGCAAACCTGGTTTTCGGGTTTTTTATCTTGCCGGCACTAACCATAGAGATAGCATTTGAGGCAAAGATGGCAAAAGACTTTAAAAGCCATTCATCATAAGAGGTAAACCGGCCTTTTCCTTTTTTATTTACAACCTGAATCGCTCCGATTACCTTATTACTCTGCTGTTTGACAGGAATGCATAAGACGGTACTTGTTTTGTATCCCAGGTTGTTATCAAGTTCTGGATCAAACAGAGGGCTCTGGTAAGCATCTTCAAGCTTGATAGTTTCTGAAGTCTTTGCTACATATCCGGCTAAACCGTTACTAAGAGGTAAGCGTATTTCCCTGACTTCTTCATTGTAAATAAAAACACACTTGAACTCATCTGCTTCTTCATCCACCAGAAACAGATTACACATATCGGATTCTAATATTCGTTTAGCTTCAGTCATTATAAATTTGAAAAGGGATGCCTGATCAATACACTTCATCATTCCAATAGAGGTATTAAAGAGATGCGCCAACTTCTGCTCTGTCTTGCGCGTAATATTGAGAACACTTTTAATTAAATCGCTTGTTGTGTAACCTAAATCGATCAATATGTTTCCCAGCGCCTTACCATTTGTTTTCTGTACTTCCAGCGCTTCCTTTATCTGTTTCTGATTTATAATTTTTTTGTCCAGCAGTAACTGCCCGAACATCTGTTTGTTTTCTTCTTTGACAATCATAGGTTATCACAGCCTGTAATTATTTTCCGGTTATTGAAGATTAAAATGTTATTATTTTGATCCAAAAAAAAGAGCTGGATCAGAAATAAAAAAGATCTCTATAACATTTATCGGTTATGTAACGAGAAACATTAGTTATTAAATAATTGTGAACAACTAAAAAAGTTAAATACTGACGGACTGCCTGAGAATAGGAGTTTTGTCAGATCTGTAAGGCGTAAACCATTTAGAATCGATGCATAGCTCTTTTGGTTTTGTATTCTTGCACGACATGCTGGCTGTTGAATACAATTGGTTTTGCGACCTGATTTCATATTTGTTCATTTGTTAATATCGCACTTAATGTTCCAAAACTTTTTAATTCTGGAAAATAATATCATGATAAACTTAAGTGCGAGTGATTAAAGATGATATGAAAGGAATTGGTATAGTCTATAAAAAGGAATATGGGTGTGAATTAAGAAGCACCAGATTCTCTGTTCTAAAAATGAAACAAGGGTGCCTTATATTGAAACACCTGTTAGCTTAAAATGGGAATATGAATAAGATGTGTTCAGGTGTTTATTGTCCCCAGGCTTCCAACATGTTGTCTCTGCCCGTCAGGTAGCAATGCTATGAGCATGGAGTATATCATCCCTGTCTGAACAGCCCGGTCTGGCGGGAACTCATTTCTCCGTGTCCGTGCTTTTCACGCATTACTATGTAATGGAGATTTCAGAAAATAGTAATTCAATCTAATATTATCATCTTCCGCCGATTGTAACATTCTTTATTCTGATATGCGGTCCGCCGTCGCTTACACGCAGGGGTGACTGTCCGCCTTTACCGCATCCACCAAGCCCTCCGTACAGCACAAGGTCGTTACCGATTGCGTCTATGTTCATTAATGTTTCAAATACATTACCTGTTAATACTACATCGCGGACCTGTTCACAAATCTTTCCGGCTTTTATTCTATACGCTTCCTCCGCGCTGAAAGTAAACATCTCTGTATTAGTCTGCCCGCCAAGCGACCCCTTTGCGTAGATTCCATCTTCTGTTCCGGCCAACATATCTTCAAATGTTTGATCGCGAGATTCCATATAGGTGTTAGTCATGCGAACAATCGGTTCACTGCCATAGCCGATAGCCCTCGCGTTTCCGGTCGGGTCTTCGTTCATTTTGGCGGCTGTTTCTCTTGAATGCAGGCGGTTGGCCAGGATTCCATCCTTTATCAGGTATGTTTTCTGAGTGGGAGTGCCCTCACTGTCATATTTGTTATAGCCGGCTTCTCCTACAAGTGTACCATCGTCTACAATAGACAACTCGTCAGAACCGAAGCGTTTTCCGATTTTCATAATCTCACGAAGCTTCTGGTTTTCATAGATAAAATCTGCTTCGCTCAGATGTCCAAATGCTTCGTGCGTAAACACACCGCAAAGTTTTGGATCAACAATTACGGTATACTTGCCGGCATCCACCGGTTTGGCGGAAAGCAGGTCCACAGCTCTCTTTGTAACCTCTTCACAACTCTCTTCAAAATTTTCAACTTTCCTGTACCCTCTGAGATCTCCAATTGAATTGTATGCCTGCTGCACATCCATACCGTCTTTTGCCATTGCCATGACCGAAACACCGCAGAATATATTTTCGCAAACGATAAAACTACCTTCCGAGTTCGCGAAGTAAAGCGTACCGTGGGAATCCACATATCTTACACTGGAAGTCTGTATCTTTTTTGAAGATAAGATGATATTATTGTACTTTTGACATAAATCATGTTTATCAATCAACGAGACGTCTGCCGGATCAAGATCAACCTGTGTTTTTACAATGTCATTAACTATCCCGGTTTCTGCAAGCGAAACGTCTTTATTACCAACCAGCTTTGCCTGTTCACATGCCATTTTTACATAGCGAGGTAAATCTTCAATATCATTAAAGGCGACAAATCCCCACCCGCCATTTACGAGAGCGCGCACACATCCCCCCATCATGCTGCTTTCGCCGATACTCTCCAACTCCTTACCCACATAAGAGACACCGGTCCCTCTTCCTTCATTAACACGTATTTCTATATGGTCTGCTTTTGCAGATTTTAAAGCATTCTTAATCAATTTTTCCATTTTGTTCCTTCCTACAAACTAGAGGTTAATTAATTTTTCAAACTCCTCTGTATTTAAAATTGTTGTTCCCAGTTCTTTTGCCTTTGTCAACTTTGATCCAGGGGATTCACCGGCAATCAGAAAATCAGTTTTGCTACTTACGGCTGACGATACTCTGCCACCCAGATTTTTTATTATGCCCTCGGCCTCTTTCCTGGTATATCCATTCAATGTTCCTGTTACTACGAAAGATTTCTCCGCTATAGGGGAGACACTCTTCGTATGTCGGCTAATCGCGGTAAGATTAACACCTGCGGTCTTTAACTTTCTGATAACATCTTGTGTATGGCTATTTGAGAAGAAATCTACTAAGCTTTTTGCCGTGATGCTGCCAATTTCGAAAATCTCCTCCAACTCTTCGACAGAGGCGTTCATAAGTTTGTCAAGTGTGCCGAACTCTTTTGATAACACCTCCGCTGCATGAGAACCGATATTCTGAATACCTAACGCGCAGACCAAAAGATGCAAATCTCTAGACTTACTCTTTTCTATTTCTGTGATAAGATTTTGAGCAGATTTTTCTCCCATTCTTTCCAGTGGTACAAGGTCATCAACTTTCAATGAATAAATATCAGCATAATCATTAATAATCTTTTTATCTACCAATTGCTCGATCAGGGCCGGACCTAACCCCTCGATATTCATTGCGTTTCTACTCGCAAAGTATACTATTCTTCTCTTCGCCTGGGCGGTACAGAGGGGATTATGGCATTTCAGATAAACCTCTTCTTTAATAACATCTCCTTCACAGGCAGGACATTTTTCCGGAACATCAAACCGTTGCTCGTTACCGGTGCGTTTCTCCTTCAACACCTTAACTACCTGAGGGATTATCTCTCCCGCTTTCCGAACAATGACACAGTCTCCTACGCGAATATCCTTTCTCTCAATTTCATCAAAATTGTAAAGCGATGCCCTGCTTACCGTTGTACCGCTGAGCGGGACAGGGTCTAATTCTGCTACAGGAGTTAATATACCTGTTTTTCCAACCTGCACCTTTATCGTCTCGATCTTTGTGGTCGATTCTTCCGGCTGATACTTGTAGGAGATAACCCAACGCGGCGCTTTACTGGTTGAGCCCAATATGCCATGAAGTCCTAATGAGTTAACTTTTATTACCATTCCATCTACCTGATATTCAAGCTCACTTCGTCTGCTTTCCCACAAATTACAGTATGAGATTGCTTCATCCATGTTTTTGCATAATTTATAGTGCGGGTTTACCGGAAGACCGAACTTTTTTATTGTTTCAAGGCATTCAATATGGTCTGTAAATTTACTATCACCATAATATCCAAAGGCATAGGCAAACAGGCGGAGGGGCCGTTTGGCTGTTGTTTGGGGATTAAGGAGTTTAAGAGAGCCTGCAGCGGCATTTCTGGGATTTGCAAATAAGGGTTCACCTTCTTCTTCACGTCTTTGATTCAGTATCTGAAAATCCCCGTCCGGAAGATATATTTCGCCACGGATCTCAATACTTGGCGGTATTCTGATGTGATCATCACACAGAAATCTTAAAGGTATGTCCTTTACCGTTCTTAAATTTGCGGTGACGTCATCTCCCCTGATACCGTTGCCTCTTGTAGCGCCACGTGTGAAGATTCCATTTTCGTACCACAGTGAAATTGCCACACCATCAATCTTATGTTCTATAACATATTCTATCTCCTCGATCAGCTCAAGACTGCCTTCCTGTGCCGAAGTCCGCCCGGCTATGTCACTCAAGCGGGTATTTTTTAATTTTCGTCTTATTCTTCTGTCAAATTCTCTTAATTCCTCCTCTGAGTATGTGTTTTCAATGCTGAGCATGGGTATCTTGTGTTCAACTGACTTGAATTCCGGAACAGGTTCACCGCTTACACGTTGAGTTGGTGAATCAGGTGTGATCAATTGCGGGTGGGAATTTTCAAGCATTTCCAGCTGTTTCATCAGTTGATCGTATTCATAATCCTCAATTTCAGGCATGTTTGAAACATAATACTTTCCGTCGTGGTATCGTATCTTTGCGCGAAGGTATTCAACCTTCTCAATTACATTTTTATTCACAATTAGTTCTCGTTCTTAGCCGGAAAATATGGTATTTAGAGGTGGAGCTTCCAAGATTATAACAACAGGCACTAAATTGAATAATACACAAGCTCTATGTGAATAACAAAGATATTTTTTCTGAGTACTTAGTTACTGCTATACCGAGCTATGCAGTATTCCGGTTTTCACATATAAGCAAAAACCCTTGACAATAAAATCTGTTTTTTATACACTTGAGGGCTTGTATTCTAAAGATTTGTTTTTAATTTCTTTAGTAGATTTATAAACCCATTGTGGAATGATTTTTTTACCTGCCTTCACATTATTTCCCGCCAGTGCGGGCAACATAACCCTATTTAGGCCAGGGATATAGGTTCAGGAACGAATTACCCATTTCTGCTAAAAATATCTTAAAATCATTTTGTTTACCAACTATTTATAAATCATTAACTTTGCAAGTAAGGGGTTGTAATGTTTGGGAAAGAAAAAGAATCAAAAGAGTTTTTTGAAGTATTCAATAAAAAACTACAAACGGATGCTAAATGTGACAGTAAAGTACTGGAAAGAGACCAGGTGAATCCAACGGTTCTACCCCGACCTAACCAACAAAGAAACCAGGATAGTATTGACGAAAGTAGTAATGCAAAACAACTGGGGTGGATTAAAGATACGCAAAGAGAGAAAAAAGTTCAATCAGATGCTGAAGAGCCCAGGACACCATCTCGGAATGAAGTTGTTATTAAACAGGAGACGTTGATCTTTGGTGCGTTAGGCGCCGTTTTTTTATCATTAGTTTGTTTTTTTGTCGGTTATAAGATTGGCAATAAAGATGTGTTAAACCCTGAAACATTGCAGGAAACTATTGAATATTCTACACTGGAAGGTGGGGTCAAGACTATACCTCAGGACAGAAAGATAAATACAGTAGATTTATCAACTAAAAAACCCGAAAAAGTACCAGCGAAGAGTGAGGAAAATGTCAAATGGACTCTTCAGATTATATCATATAGTAACACAAAGCAGCATATAAAGAAGGCGCGTGATCTGGCGAAAGCTATCAAAAACATGACGAACCATAATACCTTTGTGGCAAAAAGGGGTAAGGAAATTGTTGTATGTACGGGTAAATTTAATTCTAAGGATAGTAATGAACTAAAGAGGGCTTTAAATGAAATCAGCAAGTTAGAATACGAAGGAAAAAAGCAATTCGCAAGTAGCTATCCAATTCAAGTGCGATAATGAAGAAAGGATAAACAATGAGTATTGACAAAAGTCTTGTATCAAAGAGTAAGTTAGGCAGGCATCGAAATGTTCTTACAAGGACGGAACGCATAAAAATACTGGAAGAAGACGGTTCGTGGAACGAAAAAAAATCTGTGTACGGCTTACCTAAAGTAAAAAGCATGAAGGTAACGGTTAAGAAAAAGGTGAAGAAGGTTGCTGAAGTTGCTGATGGTAAGGAAAAGGCGTCCTGATGATTGCGGATCGAATGCGGGGATTTGAAGCGTCCGGGATAAGAAAGGTATTCGACCTTGCGCAAAAGATTGAGAACCCGGTTAATCTCAGCATTGGACAACCGGATTTTGATGTTCCTGTTGAGGTAAAGAACGAAGCGATAAAAGCAATAGAAGGAGGTTTTAACCGATATACCAGAACTCAGGGCATACCGGAGCTTGGTGATAAAATCCTGGAGAAAGCAAGGAAAGAGCGCGGTATCAAGGGTGAAAGCATAATGATTACATCAGGTGTGGCCGGAGCTTTAACCCTTGCGTTTATGGTCCTTATTAACCCCGGAGATGAAGTCCTTGTGCCTGACCCGTACTTTGTATCATTTAAACATCTTGTGAATTTCTGCGGTGGCAAGGCAAAGTTTATTGACACATATCCTGATTTTGAACTCACCCCGGAACGTATTTTACCACTTATCAGTCCGCGTACTAAAATAATCATTATAAATAGTCCATCCAATCCTACAGGTGTAGTTTATAACCCTCAACGCCTTAAAGAGATCAGTGACATTGCAGAAAAACATAACCTGATAATTATTTCAGATGAAATATACAAAAAATTCGTTTACGACATAGAATATCAGAGCATCGGGAAATTTTATGAAAAGACGGTTACCTGTAACGGTTTCTCCAAATCATACGCAATGACCGGATGGCGATTAGGCAGTGCAATCGGCCCAGCAAAGATTATTGATGAAATGATGAAACTTCAGCAGTACACCTATATATGTGCTCCCTCATTTGCTCAAGTAGCCGGAGTAAAGGCTATGGATATTGGTATGGACGCGTATGTAGAAGATTACAAAAAGAAACGTGATTTCGTTTGTAACAACCTTAAAGATCATTACAAGTTAATCAAGCCTGATGGCGCATTTTATGCTTTCCCTCAAGTACCCTGGGGAACGGATGAGAAGTTTGTTACGGAGGCAATAAAACATGATTTGCTAATCATACCCGGCAGTGTCTTTTCAGAAAAGAAGACCCATTTCAGAATATCCTATGCGGCAACATTTGAGACCCTGGAACGTGGAATTGAAATACTTAACTCCATGGTGTAATAACTAAAAGAACAACTTTATTGTTTCTGCTTCGTTCTTTATATTTTCCTTCAATGTTTGTTGTAATCTGCTTAAGTCCAACAAATTCCAGTCTATCCCAAACGACTGGGCCAGCTCTATCGCATCACCGTAAAAAAGCTCGGTATTTGTATATTCCCCTTCCTCATCTTCTTCCTGCATTTCGTGAATATGGGTAAGAATATCAGCAACATGTACAATTATAGGAAAATGAGATTTATTATCTGCTTCCTGTGGGTGATGATGATAACCGACCGCATTTATAAGGCTTTCCGGAAACATCCATTTTTTCAGAAGTCTCATTCCAACTTCATCATGAGTCATCCCAAAGACGTCTTTCTCTCCTTCAAAAGCGGTGTATTTTATTTTTAAAGGACTCATGATCTCCAATTGCATCATAAATTCACTGGGAAAGGTGATAAACATGGCCAGTTTCCCGATATCATGGACCAGGCCTGCTACAAATAGTTCATTACTCTTTATTTTTAAATCGACAGCAATAGCCTTTGCCGCAAGGGCACAATAGAAGGAATGCTTCCAGAATTTATTAATGTCAAACCTTCCGCCTTGTTTAATATTCTTAAAACTATCAAATGCGACTGTAGAGATCACCAGGTTTCTGATTTCCTTAAAACCCAGGACAGTTACTGCGTGTTGCAGAGAGGATATTTCTCTTGTAAGACCATAAAATGGCGAATTGGCTATTTTAAGTATCTTTGTAGTAAGAGATACGTCCGGACTTATAATCGCCATGAGATCATTTGCTGAACTTTTAGGGTCAGCAGTGACTTCTATTACACGAAGAGCCATAGTTGGCAAAGTGGGTATAGATTTAATCCTGGCAATGAGTGTTGAAGCTGCATGAGAGCTCACGCTGGTCAGTCCTCCAATGGTAAAAAATATTAGTTTTTAAAAAAAACTATACTTCAGCAGTTGCTTCTTTAAAACCTTTTTATTTGTATCCCGTATCTGATGCGCATTAAACTGTCATTATTTTAATCTAGCCTCACGTATTTTTTCATGTGCTTTTTCTAAAACATCTTCCGACACAGAAAAAAGATTTTGTGTTTCAATGATATTAAAAAACAGGGAAACCAGCATTGGGTCAAACTGCGAACCGGCCTTATCTGCAAGTTCCACAACCATTTCTTCTGGAGAAAGTTTATTCTTATATCGCCGTCCGGATAACATCGCTACAATTGCGTCAGCCATTGCAAATATTCGCGCGCCAAGAGGTATTTCACAATCTTTAAGTCCGTCGGGGTAACCGGTCCCATCAAAATTCTCGTGGTGATACTGTAGTATAGATTTCTCGTTAGCAAAAAAATCGAATAATTCGATCAGTTCTGATAACATATACGGATGGTCTTCAAGCTCAGTTCTCTCTTCTTTATGCAACAGTTTGTCTTTAGCATTAAACGTTTTCTTCATCAAAACCTTGAAATTGTCGTGAAAATTTGCCGCACGTTTAAATGTTTCAATAAAAGCAGGAGGAAGGGAAAGTCTCTCACCGATGAGCATTATGTATCTCTTTACATCGTGATTATGTTGCTTATGCTCATCTCCTCCTATATCACGGGTTAAAAGTTCTAAAGATTCTATAGATGACTTTTTCGTTTTCTCTAAAATTAATGAAAGATTTTCCTTCAGGTATTCTAATTTTTTGTTTTCACGAATTCTATTACCATCAGATATTCCGGAAGACTGCTTCATATAGACAGTAACCCTGTTTCTTCCTTCTGCCTTAGACCGATACAGGGCCTTATCCGCAAGCCCCAGAAGCTCTTTACTCTCATGTAATCGGTGGTGCTTTACCGATGCAATGCCTATACTCACGGTTACTGTTGTTGAATGTTTGCCATCGCTATATCGTTTTTTCTCACATGTAGTACGGATTTTCTCAGCTACTTTCTTTGCTCCGGCAACACCGGTATTCGGGAGAAGCAACATAAATTCCTCCCCGCCATACCGAATGGCAATATCCGTTTTTCTTTCATCTTGTTCCAGACAGGATGAAAATTCACGCAATACCAAATCACCAAAGTTGTGCCCAAAAGTATCATTCACCTCTTTGAAATAATCCAAATCTATAAGAAGACAAGACAAGTCGTTTTGGTATCTCATCACACGGGAAAACTCCTTGTCTAGAATATCCACCATATAGTGTCGATTGAACAAACCAGTCAGTTTGTCATGGATTGCCTGTTTTTCTAAATTGTCACGTACCGACAAAAGCTCTTCGTTAAGTTCAACAATACGCTTTCCCGCTTTCAGGCGAACTCTGAGTTCATTGTGATTGAACGGCTTGGTAATATAGTCGTCTGCTCCTGCCTCCATTCCTTCGATTAAATCATCACGATTATCCTTCGATGTAAGCAACATGACAAAAACGTATGGCTCTCTGGCCTGTTCTCTGACCTTTCGGCATATTTCTATTCCATCCATACCCGGCATCATCCAATCGAGTATCAGAAGGTTTGGTGAATCTTCGGATTGAATAATATTCCAGGCCTCAAGACCATCTTTACACGAAACAACTTCAAAACCGATCTGCTCCAATAGATTTTCCAATCTGAGTCGTGATATATTTTCGTCTTCCGCAATTAAAATTCTCATTCAATACATTCCTTCAATTCATTTGCCAGACATTCTACATCTTTAACCAAAGTATCAAAAACGTCTTCAACCCCGTCAAATCTGTTTTCCCTACCCATTATCTCCAGTTTTAAAGCCGTTTTAAAAGCGGTATTTTCTACAAAATTAGCGATAGCTCCTTTCAGCTTGTGAGCTGATTGCTCCAGTTCCTTACTATTGAGGTTGTTTATAGCCTTTTTAATCTTGGAAAGCTGCTTAGGAGTGTCGTCCAGAAAAATTTCAATAATTTCTGTTAAAAACCCTTCATCTCCACCAAACTTTTCGAGTATTTCGTCCTTCTCTAATTCTATATTATCGTCCATTTGCGGTTCTTTAAATTTCTAATATTGCTACTTACAGATTGAACTTTCAATAGCTTAACAGGCGTACCGTGATTCTTCCAACTAAATTTTTTCTGTTTCCATGAATTTCAATATTACCAGAAAATTTCTGACTTACGGTTTGTCCAATGATTTCATGTGTAATTCATTTTTCAGGTTTCCGTCACATTTAATCTTTTTTGTAGACAAACCTGCATGCCGAATGAAGCAAAATATATTCCAATACAGTCGGCAATTGTGGTCCAGCGTTTGGTGCTAATCACTCAATCTTCCCAGTTGCGAAATCAACTTGTTACGAATACCTATCGGTGTCAGGACAAAATCCACATTTCCGGTATAAATGGCAGCCTTAGGCATTCCCCAGATTACACTGGAATTTTCATCTTGAGCATACGTAACCCCGCCTATAGACTTTATGTGGCTTATTCCTTCCGCGCCATCCTTTCCCATACCGGTCATAATAACTCCCGTAATATTATCCTCGTTAGTTTTTCTTACTGATTTCATCGTTACATCTACAGCCGGACGCACATAACATACTTTCGGACCATTAACAAGTTGTATTATCTTGTTGTTCCTGAGTTCCAGATGAACCTCACTTGGTGCAAAGTAAACCACTCCCGGTTGCATTGTCTCCCCGTGGCAGGCAATCTTAATCTCCATTTTAGTCACACTGTTTAATGTCGTGCATAATGACTTGTTCGCGCATTTCATCATATGTTGCACAAGCACGATACTCGCGTCTAAAAGCGGAAAACCATTAAAGAATTCTCTCAATGTTTTAGGTCCACCGGTCGATATTCCTAAAACTACAATATTTTGTTTTTCCATTGCTTTTATTCTAGATAATTAGTTTTTATATCCCGAAATCAACAATCTATTCTGGAATTGTCAACCCTACTGTACATAATCAATATGCTCTGCCACCGTCTCTAAAAGTTCTTCTGAAGTGAAGGGCTTTCTTACGTAGTTCATTACATACTCAGTCAGTTTCTCCAGTTTTGGACCGGGGTCATGCACTGCCGTTAACATGCAGATAACATTCCCGCCGTGCAAACCTTCATCTTCAATTATTGAGATCGTATCCCAACCATCCATTTTAGGCATCATGATATCCATCAATATCAAACCTCTAAAACCTTCTCTAAGCTTATCCAGGCATCTCTCTCCACTCTCAACAGTGCAGATTGAATAACCTTTTGTATTAAGAATGATCTCCACTGTTGACCTGATGGAAGGATCGTCATCCACAACCATTATTTGTTTTTTCATTTGTCTGCCTCAATAAACATTACCGAATTCCGAATTGTGGAATTCGTGTTTATACAATTCTCTATTTTGGATTCAATATTTGTTACCTTTGTTTCAAACTGCCAACTGAAGCTGGAGTTTCCAATTCACCTTGTCTAACAGGGAGCGTAAAGTATATTGTTGTTCCCTGTCCGATTCCCTGACTTTCAACCCATATCCTTCCTCCGTGTTTTTCTATTATACGCTGGCAGATGGAGAGGCCAAGGCCGGTTGAAGAGCGATCATTCCTTGAATCATCTACCTTATAGAACTCTTCAAATACACGCTTAAGTTGCATTTCAGTCATCCCTATGCCATTATCCCTCACAGATACTGTTATAGTTTCACTACTATCAATGATTGCATCAAAATAAACAAATCCCTTTCCGTTTGTGTATTTGACCGTGTTACTGATGAGGTTATGGAAAACTTCCATAATCAGCATTCTATCTGCCTCAACGTAAAGTGGTGAGGATGTATTGTTCACGACTTTGATGCTATTCTCTTCAAAGAGAGAAGAAAGGCTTTTTATGACATTTCCGATTTCACTAATGAGATCAACTTTCTCAAGTTTCAAACTTATCCTGGAAGAGTTTAATTGTGCAAGTTGCAGTGTCATCTCTGTCAGGTTCTTCATATATTTTACATTGTCCATAACCAAATCCAGCATCCTTTTAGATTCAATGTCTTCAGTACGGTTTGCTACCATAGGTAAAAGCGCTAAAAGTGGTGTCAGCGGTGTCTTAAGATCATGGCTGAGTTGGTTGACAAATGCGTCCTTTTGACGCAGAAGTTGATTAATCTTATCTGTTCTCTGCTCCACACGTTTCTCAAGATCCTGGTTCAGGGTAGCTAACTGGTCCTGTAATTGTTTGGTACGCATGGCTGCTCTGACACGCGCCCGCAATTCAAACGAATCAAAAGGTTTTGTTACGTAATCCACGGCACCAAGGTCTAATCCCCTGATACGGCTTCCATTATCATCAGCAGCCGAAAGAAAAATAACCGGAATCATACAAAGCACGGTATCATCCTTCAAAGCTTGACAGACTTCAAAACCGGACATTTCAGGCATATCTACATCCAGAAGAATCAAATCCGGCTTTTCTCGATGGGCAGACTCAAGCGCCCTCTTTCCATCCTCTACACAGAGAACTTCAAGACTCTCTTTTTTCAGATGGACTTTAGCAATTGCCATGATTTTTGGGTTATCATCAACAATTAAAACCTTCACTGTTACAATCCTTTCATATCGGGAGTTCAGAAATTAAATATTAACAAATAGTATACCAATCTCCGGAAACTACACGGCCTTTCAGGAGGTATGAGACATTTTCCTTACATATAATGGTTTCAGTATTTCCAGGTTAAATTCTCATTTTTAATTCGTATTAACAAGTTGTCGATTAACATATTTTACTTCGCATTCCCGACTCAGTAATCAGTAATCATAACATTTGTTTTCCTACTTCGATCTACTGCCTGATAAAGTACTTCAAACTTGTTCAAAGCTGTTGTGGCGGCCTCCAAGTCCCTTGCTTTAGCTGCTTTCTCCAGTGTTTTCGCGGCCTCAGTTAAAATTGGATATCCATAACTGCCACCTGCACCTTTCATCTGATGAGCAAGCCGACAGAGACCGTTATAGTCTTCACTCTCCAATACCTTACGCATAGAAGCTATATCCTCTTTTAATCCGGCAACAAATTCATCAATAAGTTCCACTAGATCCTCGTCATCCGAATATTCAGAGCAAATCTCTTCCGGAGTACCTTGTTGCCTATCTTTAGATACCTTAACTTCATTTCTATTTTCATATCTATCTTCTTTCAATCTACAATCCCTGCCTTGCCGGTCGGCATGAACATCCCCTACCTTTTCAGCAGGCAGTTGCAATTCGGGATTGTTTTGTTCTTTTTCCCCGTTACTCAGATTCCTGTCTATTGCTTCCGCAAGTTTTTGCACGTTAATCGGTTTGGAGACATAATCGTTCATACCGGCCTCAAGGCATTTCTCACGGTCGCCTTTCATAGCATTAGCCGTCATGGCTATTATTGGAATGTTATGATTCCTAACTGCTGAATTCAGATCTCGTATGGTACCGGTGGCTTCATAGCCATCCATCACCGGCATCTGACAGTCCATCAATACAAGGTCGTAATCAAATTTTTCCAGTGATTCGACGGCCTCCCTGCCATTAGTAGCAAGGTCCGCATGGTATCCAAGTTTTTTCCCTAATATGCGTAATGCTATCTTCTGATTGACAACATTATCCTCTGTCAGAAGTATACGGATACGCTGTTTATGGTCTTCTGAAATAGAATATTGAGTAACTATTTGGCCCTCTGTCTCTTTTCCATCCTTTCCAGATTCACCAGTAACAATTCTGAGACAATCAAATAACTGCATTTTTTTTACAGGCTTTGTCAGATATGCAGCAACGCCCATTCTTTTAAAATGTTCCGCATCTCCACGCCTGCCAACGGATGCCAACATCACAAGGACAAGGTCCTGAAGTTCCGGATCAGTCTTTATTTCCCTGCAAAGTAATTCTCCATCTATTTCAGGCATACAATAGTCAAGCAGGGCGACCCGAAACGGATTACCCTCTTTAGTTGCGGCAGCCAGTTTTTTTATTGCCTCATCACTTGAAGCGGCCTCTTCTACCAGACAACTCCATGATTCCAGATACATTCTAAAGATGTAACGATTCGTATTGTTGTCATCAACAATCAGCACTCGAAACTTCTTGATAGAGCCAAGTTCGAATGGTCTCTGTAATTGATCAGGCTGTTTTCTAAGCACAGCGGTAAACCAGAATGTCGATCCCTTTCCTTCCTCACTTTCAACACCGATCTGACCTCCCATTAACGCTACAATCTGTTTGGAAATTGACAATCCAAGGCCGGTACCTCCATACTTTCTGGTAGTAGAGGTGTCTGCCTGAGAAAATGGCTTGAATAAACGGTCCATACGATCATCAGGTATACCGATTCCGGTATCTCTAATATCAAACCTCACAGTGACATGCGAATCCGTTTCCTCAGCCATAGTCATATTAACACTGACCTCACCTTTATGTGTAAATTTAATGGCATTTCCCGTAAGGTTGTTTAAAACCTGTCGCAATCGTCCAGGATCACCATGCAAAAGGGAAGGTACTTCCGGGCTCATAAAGCATGAAAATATCAGGCCTTTCTTTTTTGCCTTGAAAGCAAAGAGGTCTATAGTACTTTCTTCTGCAATGCGCAGGTCAAAGTCGATATTTTCAATTTCCAGTTTTCCAACCTCGATCTTGGAAAAATCGAGAATATCATTAATAATTGACAGTAAAGCGTCCGTGCTGTTCTGGACAACCCTGGCATATTCACGCTGTTCATTAGTCAATTTAGTGTCGAGTAATAAATCTGTCATACCTACGATACCATTCATTGGTGTGCGTATTTCGTGGCTCATGTTGGCCAGAAATTCACTCTTGGCCTGATTGGCAATTTCCGCCCTTTTTTGTGCTTCCGTTGCGCTTTTCATCTTCGCCAGAGCGTTTTTTTCACCCCTCCTTAACATCTCTTCCATATGTTTCCGTTGTGTTACATCTTCATTGACCGCAACAAAATGGGTAATATAACCTGCATCATTATTGACAGGAGAAATTGAAGTATACTCCCAATAGAGTACACCATTCTTCTTCTTATTACAGAACTCACCCCGCCACTCTTCACCGGACTTAATAGTTTTCCATAAATGTTCGTAATCTTTTAGTGGAGTTTTACCGGATTTTAATATACGCGGTGTTTGTCCCAGCGACTCTTCCACGGTGTAGCCGGTTAGCTCTGTGAACTTTGGATTGACATATTCAATATTGCCTTCGATGTCAGTAATCATCACGGAGTTTGGGCTTTGTTTAACAGCTTCTGATAGCTTACTTAAATTCTCTTCAATTCTTATACGTTCTGATATGTCTTCTTTTACTGCAACAAAATGGGTGGTCTCTCCCGCCTTATTCTGTATTGGAGAAATATTTGCGTGCTCCCAATAAAGTTCTCCATTCTTTTTCTTATTATGGAACCTGCCTGTCCATAAATTACCGGAAGTAATAGTATCCCAAAGTTTTTTATATTCTTTACAGCTTGTTTCATTTGATTTCAGCACTCTGGGATTCTTTCCGATAACCTCTTCTATAGTGTATCCGGTAAGTTTTGTAAATTTTGGATTAACATACTCAATATCACCTTCCTTATTCGTAATAACAACAGATGCAGGACTTTGTTCAACCGCTTGAGACAGCTTGCGTAAATTCTCTTCAATTTGTTTGCGTTCTGCTATTTCCAGGAACATATTATCACGAGATTCGGTAATCTGTTTCATCATATTACACAAGGTATAGAGCATATGGTTGAAATTTAAAGATAATTCGCCTATTTCATTTGCAGACTCAATTTCAACCTTGTGATTAAGTTGGCCTTCTGCTATACGTTTGAGACCATAAGATAGTTCTTTAATTGGACGAACAATACGTCCGGAAAGAATAATTGCTATAATAATAACTACCAGGACAGTTCCACCCAGGATAAAAAAAACAGTGTTACGTAGTATAATGACAGAGGCAAAAGCCTCGGCTTCTTCAACTTCAGCAATTACTGCAAACGGGACATCTGCTATTTTCATCTGGTTATGAATACCAAGTACCCTTTTACCATGAAAACCATCATAGATAAATGCTTTCTCCTCCATGTTGTCCTGCTTTGTTTTTGCAATATGTTCGCTTTGCCATAACCTGGTCTGTTCTGTTTTGATCATATTTTGAAGGAGAGTTTTTTCTTTATTAAGAATCGAATTTGACCTCATTTTAAGATCGAGGCCAATAAGATAAGTTTCTGCTGTTTTACCCAGTCCAACTTCAGTCTGCATAATCTTATCAATCTGAGAGATAGGGAATTGGAATGCAAGTAATCCAATTTTTTCTCCAAAATTATCGATAATAGCAGAAGCAACAAAGCCTGACATAAGATCGTCCGAAAGCGAATAAAATTCATAGTCAGAAAATGCAGGCTTTCCTGTTTCAAGGGCTTTTTTACATGCAGCGGCAAATAAAGTATCTGACCTCTTACCGGTAAACAAGTTGGTGCCTGCACTATCTCCGTCTCCGGCAGAAAAGAATATGTTTCCCCGGTTATCAATAAGATATATATCTTTGTAATCATAAGTACTTCTATAGTTTGCGATATCATTACCTTGCTCAACAACAATCTGCGTCCATTCAGTACTGTTTACAAAATCTTTAAGAGGTTTATTGCTTTCTTTAAATGCCTTTCTAAGTTCTTCCATGAGTTCAATTTTTAGCCGCGTTTCTGACTGTTGTCTTAAAGCGGTTAACATACCGGAAAAATAGGAGTGGATATATTCAGTCTTAATCTTCGCAGTCAACCTCAATGCCTTTTCTGCATCATTATGACGGCTCTTGTACGCATTGTGATAACTGATAACACTCACAACAGTCATGGGTATTATGGAAAGGACGAGAAACCAGAAGATGAGCGTTCTTCCAAGCCCTCGTTTAAGGATGTTTTTTCTGTTACCTTTACTGCCTTTTTCTTCTGTGTTCATCGTTATCTAGTTGTTGTTATTACGCGTAGGTCGGGTTTCTTGACCGGCATCTTTTATCAGACAGAATGAAGATACAGAGATTTTGCCCAAGACCTGACTTGTTGTTAAAACGCCAGTTATCTTGTTATATGCTTAACCTGTATCTTAAACTAAGATCTGGTATAACAGTAACAAGGCAGGTTAAATTAAGTTCTTATACTATCGGGTGTTGTTTTAATAATATTCAGTCGTTTTAAATTTAGATTTAAACAGAGTTGAGATCAGCAAAATAGCTGCCAATTCCAAGCAATAGAAATGTTTAATTTCTAGACATTCAGTTAAACCTTAATGGCATTATCATTAAAGATAAACAAAAATTATTAGAATGTCTTTTTTGTAATAACTTGACATATAAGTGTTTATGCCTGTTGTTGGGTATAGAAAAACTGCCATGTTTATTGTCAAATATTTTTATGTTCGATCTTTTAAGATGGGGTAAATATTTTGAATAACATCTCAATAATTAAATGATTTAGTTATTGAACCTATGCTTGTCGATTTTTTAAACAAATTGTCTATATAGTTAAAATGATTACGTGTCAATTCAATAGCATGAAGGGAGAAAAACAGGATCCTCTTTTGAATATTAAAAACGTTTTGTTGGGTGTTATAAATATTTATTGTTATAGGAATTATCAGTTTTTGTATAGCATTTGATGGTAAAATTATTAAAGGCCTTGTATAATAATGCCCATAAGTTTCTATTTCAAATTCACTGTAAGCCAAAATACTTGGAGAGCTTTCATGAAAAGGGTAAAATTACTTATCATAGTAGTCTTGACTGTCCTTTTTGGGATCATTGGAGCATGTAAAGCGGTAACTGAATCCGTAAGCATGCAGGCTTCAAGTGTTGAAAGTACCGTAAACAAAGTAAATAAAGATAAGGGATGTATGTCATGTCATGAGGGGATTGAGGTTATTAATGACAGAATGCAGCCTTATCTCCTGCTATTTGCCAAACAGAAATATGGAAAAGGCAGGGGCTATGAGTGTGCTATATGCCACGAGGGAGTTCCATCATCTGTTAAAAAAGAAGAGTCACATAAGGGCCTTATTCCGAATCCATCCAGTATGTGGGTGCTTCACGAGGGAAAGGGCTGCGCGAAGTGCCATGATGGTAAGGGTAGTATTACCACTTTAATGGGGAAACCTCTCGAAACGCCTGTTGGCGGAGAGATAATGTCAGGTCAAACCGCCACTCTTGATCCGTCAGGGACACTTGGCAGGAATTATACTACGCGATTATCTAAGTCGCTCCATTCACTTCAGACGGGTATAGTAAACAAAAACCTCTCATCAAATGGTGTAATTTCAAAAGGGACATTTCCTTATGGCAACTTTAATATGGTGGACGAGGACGGTCAGGTCCCCTCTGTGGGGACAGATAAGTTCAAGGAGTGGACGAAAAAGGCCATTAAGTTAGGATATCTGAGAAGGCTTGACAAAGTGGAGGAAATACCGGATTTTAAAAAGGGTGTATCTGTATTCGGTTCAGAGGAAAAGGCAGGTTTCGCAGATACCTATAGAAAACAGTGCGCGCGGTGCCATGTCTGGGGGGAGGGAAGAGACAAGAGGGGTGATCTCAGAGCATCAGGCTGTGCCGCATGCCATATGCTCTATGGAAATGACGGGAAAAACGAAGGAAACGATCCACAAATTAAGAACACCGGAGAACGCCCTCATCCTCTAAAACATCGTATTACTACTGCGATCCCCGCGGCTCAGTGTACACACTGTCACACACGTGGAAAGAGGATAGGGACTACTTTTGTCGGGATGTTTGAGTTTGACTATATCAAGGATGCACACGCCGCTCCTTTTGATGAAAAGGGAAAGCCGCAGAAGCCTCTCTTTACAAAAGAGTATATGCATGTGCGTAAAGATGTGCACTTTGAAAGAGGTATGCAGTGCGTGGACTGTCACACATCAATAGATGTTCATGGTGATGGCAATATCTATCCGGCGACGTTATACCAGGTGGAGATCAGTTGCTATGATTGTCACGGGACTCCGGAGAAATATCCATGGGAGCTGTCCGTAGGACATGGAACTCCAGTAACCCTGGAGGGTACCAGGGGAACATATAAAAAAAATAACGTAGAATACCTGATTACCTCAAGAGGGAACGTAAAGCAGAACTGGAGAAAAGAGGGTGATAAATCATATGTCTATAGCAGATTTAGCGGAAAAAAACATGAAATACCTCTATTGAAAAAAATAAATCTAACCGATACCTTCAAGACAAAACAGGGCAAGATCGCTATGTCAACTATCCACAAACATATTGAGAAGATGGAGTGCTACGCGTGCCATGCCACATGGGCCCCTCAATGTTTCGGGTGCCATATGGAATATGATAGAAGGGCGAAGGGTACTGACTGGATTACTACTTCAAAAAAGGTTGATCCCGTAACAGGCAGACAGACAGTAACGAAAAGCGCCGGGAACCTGTCACTGGAAAACCGCTCTTTTCTCAGGTGGGAAAGCCCGATATTGGGAATGAATTTGAGGGAAAAGGTATCACCGCTTGCGCCTGGCTGTCAGGTATTTTACACATTTATTGATGAAAAGGGAGAGATTAAGGCTCTCAATAAAACATACACTACTTCAACCGGTCATAATTCTCCAACACTCGCCCCTCTGCAGCCACATTCGATTTCACTGGTCTCCAGGACATGTGAGGACTGCCACACAAACCCCAAGGCTATCGGATACGGCACCGGAAATTCAAGGAGCGCCGGGAAGCTTCTGGGAGACAGCCCACTCTTCCAGGATTTGTCGAAAGGCGTATATGGTGATATTCCCGGTGCGAAGACCGGTAACTGGCAAGTCCCTAAGATTACAAGCTTCCCCTTTGCCCTTGATCAGTTAATTACGCGTAGCGGTAAACAGATACAGAACATGCCATTGCCCGAAGACAGACCGTTAAATGAGAAGGAAAGGAATATTGTTGACAGAGAGGGACTCTGTATGGGATGTCATCAATACCATGGAACACCGGAATGGGACAACATCATAAAGAAATATGGCAGGGCGAAAACCCCTGAACAGCATGAAAAGATCATTGAGGAAGCGTTCAAGAGCTTTATTGAGTTGGCAGAATAAACACTAAATATTTGTTATACGCAAGTTAAGTAGCTATCGCGACAAAAGACTATTTACAAATTTAAGATTAAAATTTTTCGGAAGTTCCTCCCTCAGAATGACATGCCGCGGTGTTATTCTGAATTAAACGAAGTGAAATGAAAATCTCACTCGATAAACTTTTATTCAGGAGGTTAAAATGGTTTTGTTAAAATCAATTAATGTACCGCTAGGGACTAAAGCAATTGATTTCTGTCTGAAGGGTATAGACGGAGAAACGCACTCACTTGCTGATTACGATGAGAAAGCAATTTTAGTAATTATTATTATGTGTAATCACTGCCCGTATGTTCAGGCCGTAGATGACAGGCTTGTGCAATTGCAGAAAAAATTTGCAGAAAAAAATGTCCAGTTTGTCGGAATCAATCCGAATGATGGTGTTAAGTACCCGGAAGATAATTTTGAAAACATGGTCAAAAGGGCGAAAGAAAAGGGATACAACTTCCCGTATTTAAGAGATGAGGACCAATCCGTAGCTAAAAAATATCAGGCTCAATGCACTCCCGACATATATGTTTACAATAAAGAGAGAGAACTATGCTATCACGGCCAGATAGACGACAATTGGCAGGAACCGGAAAAAGCAACATCTCACGATTTAAATGATGCAATTGAAGCACTACTGGAAGGCAATAAGCCATCGTCCAATCAATACCCGTCAATGGGATGTTCTATCAAATGGAAAGGGTGATTGACCAGTAGAGATATATCCAGTTTGTAGCGGGAAAATAACACCTGAATTGAGCATTTAAAAATAATATTTTCATTCCCGCCAGGATGAATCCTTTCGCCAACCCGACAATGAAATTCTGGCGGGGACGGGAAAACAAGAATCTGATAAATCGGGAATGTTATACTTCATAGCATTACAGGTATCAATGGGAACCGCTAATTTACTTTACTTCTAAACTATTAAGGAAGGAAATAGCATGAATAATATACCCGTACGGATAACAATAGAAGATGATCTTCATATTTGTCCTGAATGTGGGTACAAGGACGGCTTTCATACTTCATTTATACGGCAGACAAAAGAACAGTGTAAAATCATCCTGATATGTCCAAGCTGCCATGCCCGTTTTGATCCGGACTGGATGGTTTATGTATAAGATAAACAGATTCATTCTTTCTGAAAATCCAGCCTGGATAATATCTTTGTATCTATACCATATTCACGTTCCAGGATCTCCATATCCAGTTGGTAGATAAGCCAGTTTGTTATCTCGCCATCTTCCCCACGTATTTCATATGCTATCTCAAGCCCCTTTGCACCCATACGATGTTTTTTGTCAGCACGAAACAGGGTAAGGATTTTATAGGCCGCTTTCTCATCTCCCTTAAATTTGATACCGCTGTAGCTGGAGCCAATAATAGCCGCCGCCCTATCTCTTTTTTTTGAAGAGTATGCGCTTACCACTTTTTTATCGCGATTAAGGAGAGCAAGGCCGATAATTCCATAATGTTCCGGGTTCTCATTTTCAAAATAAATTTGCATCATGACATTAACAGCCGTAAAATTTCCTGTTGCAAGATATGCGGCTATGTCATTGGCTATATTCTGTGAGCTCTGGATAATACGGACCTCAAAGGTATCTTTCTTGTAATCAAGTATCCTGTTTCCTCTTGATAAATATGGGAAAGTAAAGAAAAGAGATATCATCGCTACACAGAAAAATAAGATGGAGGGGATTAACCATCTTCTCATCCGTTTATACTTTTTTTCAAGATCTTTGATATCGGTTACATCTCGACTGAGAAAAATAAAACCTTCCACATTGTGATGGCCGTCATAAAGGACGGTTGTACTGGTTGAAACAATGCGTTTGTTCCTATCCGGGTGTTTAACGGCCAGCTCTTTTTCCTGTAATGAGTTACCAGCCTGAATGTCCGCTACAAACTGTTCGTAAGCTTGCGGGTCTTGATACAAATCGGCCAATGGATAGCCTTTCATCTGCTGCCAGGTCCTTCCATGCAATTTCTCAGCAGCATGATTCCAAGAGAGGATATTTCTCTCTTTATCTGCCATAATAATCGCATCTGGAAGCTGATCATTAAACTCTCTAAGCCCGTGCATTATCTTAGTGGTCTCTTCCAGCCGTCTGGCAAGTCTCATAGTTATTTCATGAGCAATGGGTGGATATTTAAATAATACATTCTTAATCTGATCAGCAGGGACCTTGATGGCTTCTACCTCTTTAAACGCCTTGATTGTAGCTGTCCTTTTTGATCCGAACAGGTAGGACAGCTCGCCTGCAGTGGTACCGGTATCAGCTAGCTCCGCAATCTTTTTGTCACCTTTATAAACCTCAAGTCTGCCACTTTTCAGGATGTACATATCCTGAGAATAATCTCCTTCGAGAAATAGTGTTTCCCCTGATGCATATTTTTTAGCATATTGTTGCATGTCCGGCTGGTTAATGATATCCAGCATTTTTTCTTCCATTTTACTCTCCAGCTAAAGCGCTATGAATAGCGATTCCAATCTCTTTTGACAATTCAGCCATGGCAAGGCTCATGGCCTGGGCAAGAGCCAATGGGTTCTTCTCTTTACACCTCTCTTTTACTGAAAAACTTCGCTGAAATATAACTCTTTTGTCGGCATCCGGTTCCCTGGCGACCTGTAAGGTCACGCTTATACTTAGCAGGGCTTCCCAGCCATCATTCGAATCTAACTCAAGAAATTTATCCACTACGCCTTCTACAGTATGCGTGTGTGCGCTTCCACTGGTGGGTGGGATGACTGCCTTGAATAAGCCGCTCTCTTTAAGGTCCCTGGAGAGAAAGTAAGTCACAAACTCTGCCGGCTTTACCCTCCACTTATGATAAAAATATGGTGTACGCTTAAATTGTTGATTGCTATAAATGATTTTAACAGTGTTATAAACTGGCGCAGCACTGAAAAATTTAATCTTCAGAATTGTTGATTTCCGCTTAGGAGTATCGTCCTTATCAGAGGATATTGCATCATACTCAAGAGTATAATATTCAAACTTTGTATTTGGTTGCTTCAGTGATACACAACCACAAAAGGCAAATGAAAATAGTGTCAAAATAATAATAAAACGCACCTTATTCCTCCGATAATATCTACTTAATATTCTTTTCAAACTCTTTTTCTATTGGCGGTTCACTGAAAAGTAGTTGCGATGGCTGAATAGAAACCTGTTCCAGTGTCTGGTCCAGGCTACTACTTGCTTTCTCCAGATATTGTCCGACTACAAGGATGTAACGGCTGAGGTTTGCAACCTCAGCCTCTGTTCTGGCTATCAGTCCTGAAGCATTTGCCATAAGACTGTTCGTATTACGAAAGACTTCGTTTAGAGATCCTATACTCTTTTCAATGCCGGTGACGACCTTATCCCATCTTTCCGGATCAAAATTTTTATTTATGTCAGTTAATGAGGTTCTTATATCACCTGAAATACCTTTAGCATCAAAATCCTGTAAAGCCTGGTCCAGATGATGTAATGTAACTTTTAAACTATCAGATATGTCGACGATATCTAAAGCATTAAGTTTCTTTATGATATCATCTGCGCTGCGAAACAACTCGCTGATATTTGATGGCCTTGATGCCAGTACACGGTACTCTGTGGGAAATTTCAGATCCGGGGAACTTGCTTCTACAGAATCACTCATAAGGTCAAGTTCAATAAATTTGCTTCCAGTAATGCCCACGGCCTTTTGCTGGGCAACCATATTCTCCTCAAGAGTGATATCAGCTTCTATCTTCAGAACAACCTCTATTAATTTTGAATCGGGAGCAAGTGATATGCGTTCAATATGGCCAATAGCCACACCTCTGTATTTTACCGGAGAATCTATCTTAAGACCCTGGACAGATTCATTAAAATAGACGGCATAAAATTGCCCCTTTTCGAGAAAACGATTCATCCCCAGAAAAATAATGGTTATCACGGCAAGAGAGATACCTGCGGCAATGAATAGTCCGACAAAAAATTTAGCTTTCTGATTAATCATAGTTTAAAACTGACGGGTTTTTAAATTAAACAAATTTTTCCAGGTGCTTAGCTGCATCACTATAAAACTGAATTATATAAAATCACCTTAAACAATGAGAGGGTTAAATTAACAATATATCATTATTCTTATTCAATTTCACGATTGAAAAACTGTCTGACAAATAGATTCTGGCTGTTATCACGTAAATAGTGAGGCGATCCTTCTGCAATTATCTTTTTGACCCTTTTATCAAGCATGATAACCCGATGTGCAACCGAAAATATACTGGGCAGTTCATGAGTAACAATTATCATGGTTGTATTGTAACTACGGTTAAGACGAATAATCAACTGGTCAAGCTCTGCTGACGTTACAGGATCGAGCCCGGCAGATGGCTCATCAAAAAACAGGATCTTCGGATTAAGCGCCATTGCACGTGCGAGGCCGGCTCGTTTTCTCATCCCGCCACTGATCTCTGACGGCAGATGATTCTCATACCCGGTCAGACTTACCTGAGCAAGTTTCATTTTTACTATATTATCAATAGAAGAAGCAGGCAAATCCGTATGTTCCTGCATTGGCAGCGCAACATTTTCAGCTACTGTCATTGATCCAAAGAGCGCACCACTCTGAAAAAGTATACCACACTCATGTAAAACCTGATGAAGATTGCCTCCCGTACCAGCCGTAATATCAATTCCATTAATTAAAATGTTTCCGGCCATAGGCTGATTAAGTCCAATGAGATGTTTGAGTAGCGTGGACTTGCCACAGCCACTCCCACCAAGGATTACAAATATCTCACCTTCGTATACTTCAAAATTAATATGGTTTAGTATTACATCCTGCCCATAACCTGCCACCATTTCCACAACTTTAATAGCAACTTTTTTTTCTTCTGCCTTCATATTGATCATTGTTTTATTGTGATTTACAAATTTCTTCTTTTTTCCTAACTTTAACCACTTTTGTTCACTTCACACTTTCTGTCTCCGTAAGAATACACGTCGTGCTGGCGAACGGCACCGCAGTCGGGTAGGCACTTATTTAAACTCTGTCCATCAACCATTCCAATACCTGAGTATAACCACAAGAAGCGAGTCACTCAGGACAATCAGAAAAATGCTGCTTACCACTGCAGACGTAGTTGCTTTTCCTACTCCTGAGGCGCCGCCCTTTACCTGAAAGCCCTTAAGACATCCCGTCCAGGAGATGAGAAGAGCAAAAATTCCACTCTTGAACACCCCCCAGAATACATCAAAAAGCGTAAGGGTGTTGATAGTCTGGTTTGTATAACCACTGACGGTCAGGTCAAGCATTGTAACTCCTACAAGCAAACCTCCGGCAATAGCAAACAGATCTGAAAAAAGGGTTAATATTGGCACCACCAGGCAGGCGGCAAACATGCGTGGCAGTACAAGAAAGAAATTCGGGTTAATATTCATGGTAGATAATGCATCTACCTCTTCCGATATTTTCATGGTACCTATTTCAGCGGCAAAGGAGGAACCGGAACGACCGGCCACAATTATGGCTGTCATAATTGGGCCCAATTCACGTGTCATCGAAATACCGACAAGCGAAGCGACGTAAATATTAGCGCCAAACTGCTGGAGTTGTACTGATGACATGAATGCCATGATCAGGCCCAGGAGAAAGCTTATCAAGCTGACAATGGGTAATGCGTCCAGTCCGACACGTTTCATATTTTCAATTGTATCGTTAAAGCGTAAGGAACCTGGGCTTCGCAAAAACCTTAGAAAAGAGAAACATGTATCACCAAGAAACGTGAGTATATATCTTATTTCATTACCAACATTAAATACGGAGTTGCCCAGATTGGCAAAAAGGTTATAGGATGTTTTATGTGCAGTAATAGATTGTTGGCCTAACACATCAAAATTATGCATAGTAAGAATTTCATTGACCCTTTCAGGAATGTTTACCAGAGAGTAATTGCCACGCATATTACCCATTATTTTCTTTAGTTCCACCAGTACAGATACTCCATAGTCATCAAGATCGTTTAGCTTTTCCAGGTCAATTACCAGGCTATCCGGTTTGCGGGTCCGCAACAGAGTGTTGAACTCCTTTATCAGTAGTGCTGCGTTACTAACATCCAGCCTCCCCTTAAAATGGATGGCCAACTTGTCAGAACTCTCCTTGCTGAAGGTATAGAAACTGGTAAGATTTTTGCTCAAAATAGTCATCTTGTTTCAATGATACTGTTTGGTTGTATGGATATATTTTCTTACGGTACGTCGATCAAGTTTTGTCTTTCTTGCAACTTCCTCATAGGTCCCACAGCGTTGATATATGTCAAACAACAAAGCTATACGCATGATTTCTCTCTTTTCACCGGTGTATGATCCCAGGTCGCCTCTTCCTTCCATTTCAATCTGTTTTATTCGGTCCGCTACAGAGTTGATCATTTTTCGTAATAACTGTTCCCCGGAAAGGTTCTTGATTCCGGCAATTTTTCTGTTAAGCTCTTGTCGTCTCAAGCTAAAAGGGTTAATAAAAGCAGTTTCCTTTAAAGTTGAGAAAAAATCCTTTTCTTCCGTATTAAGTACTTTCATAGAAATTCCAATATTATAACACTTCGACTCGGCCATGCGTGACGACACACTGGACCAAGCTGAAGAATAGTCTTTAGTTGCCCAACGCCTTAATTGATTTATATTTAATATTCAATTAATGTACATGGCATATACACAAAATGTCAACAACATAGTTAATAACTTTTTGTACATTTTACCTGAAAACACATAAAATTTTATAAACCATAGCTTTATCAAAACAGCACACCTTTGGCACATCATATGCCTATAAAAGTAAGAAAGAAAAGAGTATCCTTAAATATTATTTCAGCTAACTTATTTTAATGAAACAGATTAAAGTAATAATAATTACCATGATCATGGTTTTTTCAATACAAAATACAATCCCAATTCACCCCTGTGCTGAAACAAATAGAGAATGCGTTATTATTCTCCATGGTCTGGGAAGAACGAAAAATTCAATGAAGCGACTAGAGAGATCTTTGGTTAAAGCCAACTACATTGTCTGGAACAACTCATACCCGTCAAGGTCGGAAAGAATTGAAAAGCTGGCGGTAGAACATATTCAAAAGGGTCTGTCATTTTGTAATAAAGCAGAAGCGAAAACAATTCATTTTGTCACACACTCTCTGGGTGGCATAATGGTCAGGTATTACCTCCAGGACCATAAAATTGAAAATCTTGGAAAAATTGTAATGCTAAGCCCTCCCAACAAAGGAAGTGAAGTGGCCGATTTTCTTAAAGACAGATATCTGTACAAATTAATTATGGGACCAGCGGGACAACAGCTGGGAACAGGACCTGACAGTTTGCCAGGATCAATGAGGACTACTGATGCACGTATCGGGATTATTACCGGAAACAAGACCCTGGACCCATGGTTTTCACCCTTGATACCGGGACCGGATGATGGCAAAGTATCTGTCGAAAATGCAAAATTGCAGGAAATGTCTGACTTCTTAGTCGTTGAAAGTAGCCACGCCTTTATCATGAAAAATACCCTGGTAATTAATCAGGTTAAATATTTCTTGAAACACGGTTTTTTTGAAAGGTAAGAAAATGGAGAAAACATCATCATTTAAATCGAATGGCTTCAGGGCACTGTTGACAACTCAATTTCTGGGCGCTTTTAATGATAACGCGTTTAAACTGGTTATCTCACTGATAGCGGTAAACAGCTTTGCTGATAAAGCTGGTGGAGGAAGTCAATATATCGCCCTGGCTGGCGTGATGGTGGTACTGCCATTTATCCTTTTTTCATCTTATGCCGGGTTCCTGGCAGACAGGTTTAGTAAAAAATGTTATCATGTTCTGAGTGAAGGTTGCTGAGGTTGTCGTAATGGGCATCGGAACATTGGCTTTCTGTTTTGGAAATATATATGCCATGATGATAGTGCCGTTTCTGATGGGGACGGAAAGGGACGAATATTAGATACAAACAATTTCATCGCGTTTTGCAGCATACTTCTGTCGTCAGCAATGCTTTGGCTTTTTGCCAATGTATTGAAATGCAGCCCCGCGCTGATATTTGTTATTTTCGAGTTACTCTCTTTTTTTGTAATTGCGTACATTTGCAAACTCCTCCCGGAGTTTCTTTTAAGGTTTGTCTCATATATCATCACACATACGTTTTACAGAATCAGGGTCATTAGTAGAGAAAATATTCCTGAGGATGGTGGAGCGCTGATTGTCTGCAACCATGTTTCTTATAATGATGGCAGCCTTGTGTTTGCGTGTACTCAGAGGTTTATACGCTTTATGATGCGGAGGAAAATGCCCGGTAAATCTGAACTTTACGGTATCCGCTGAATCTGTATCTGAATCAATTCAGAAATGTGGGATCAAACATATTTATTCATCAAAAGAATTTGTAGAAAAAGCAAATATTAAAGCCCGAGACGAAATGGTCTGGGTTGAAGATCTAAGGCAGGAAGTAAGGTTTTTTGACAGGCTGCTTTCTCTCGTCTCTTTTATGCTGCTTCCAGGAATCCTGTTCAGAAAGCTCTATTTTAACGATATCCGGATTGAAAGCCTTGCTACCGTAATGTTTTCCAGTGGAAGTACAGGAGAACCCAAGGGTGTAATGTTGTCCCATAAGAATATCAATTCCAATATCGAGGATTTATATCAGGTTTTTCATACACTGAGGAAAAATGATATTATTATGGGGGTTGTCCCCATGTTTCAGTTACTGCCGTCTCTACTTGTGATGTAATTGTTCCGTAACGTGTAAATCGATAATTTCATGTTTTGTTGTTTTGTCTGAAAATTATCATCTTGTATCCCTGTCAGATAGATGAAAAAGGAGGAATAGTTCTCTCTATGGGATGCGGTCACAATCTTTTGTGAAATGTAATGTATACTGCAGGTTGGGTCAAGCAAAGCAGATTTAACACTGATTTTCCAAAAGCTTGACAGGTCTGCCTTGCTTGATCAATCCTACAAATTCGTAATTAGCTGTGATCTTAAAATGCCTTCTCACCAAAAGCATCTTCAAACCGTTTGTTAAAAGAGTCAGGAGTGTAATTATAGTTTTGCGGACCATAAACCTCTACACAATAAGCGGCACTGACTGAGCCTATTCTTGCCGCATGAACAATATCACTGTCTGACAAAAAGAACCCTTTTATTAAACCGGCCCTGTAAGCATCTCCGGCCCCTGTGGGATCTTTAACAGAATTAACATCGGCAGCAGGAATATCAATATTCTTAGTTTGACCATGCTCTTTCATTATTACGGTCGAACCGTGTTCGCTTTTTGTCTGTACCAGTATCTCCGTCTTCTCCAGAATATCTTCTATCGTCATGGAAGTTTTCTCCTGGGTCAACTGCAGCTCATAATCATTACAGATAAAAATCTTGGACCCGTCCATCATCTCTATAAGTTTTTCTTTAGTCCATGCCGGTAGAGATTGCCCCGGGTCAAAAATATAATCTACTTTTTTCTGTTTATATATATTGGAAAAATTAAACATGTCATCCAGATTTCCCGGTGAAACAATGGCAACAGTGTTACTGTGGTCCGCTGATTGAAAATCATAACTGGCACAGAATTTCATTGCACCTGGATTAAATGCCGTTATCTGATTGTCTGACAGATCTGTAGTAATATAAGCACCTGCTGTAAGCTCTTCTTCGACAACCTTGATATTATCCGTAGAAATACTGTTCTTATTAAACCACTCTCTATAAGACTCGAAATCACGACCGGCAGTTGCTACTATTGTCGGGCTTTCACCTTGCAGAGAAAGCGCGTACGCGATATTCCCGGCAGTGCCTCCAAAGTTCTCCTTTAATTCATTTATCATAAAACAGACATTAAGGACATGCACCTTATCCGGAAGTATGTGATCGGAAAACTTGCCGGGAAAGTCCATAATCCTGTCATAAGCCAGTGATCCGGAAACAATAGTATTCATCTCTTCTCCTAATAATAAAAAAATTTATCCAGACATAATAACGAATTGTCTTTTAAAAATCTAGAAATATTAATTATGTAGCGCCCGTTGCCTAAACGGGCATTTCCTCATCAATGAAACAACCGCTGTCTGTAGGGTCCGTTTCCCTAAACGGACTTTCCCGGAATGACCATTTGTTTTACGAACGTTATAAAAGCGCGTTTGCCCGCCCGGATGAAACCGTTCGGACGGGGGAAACGGGCGCTACGTTACAGGAATAAAATAGTGGGACCTACTCTGCTTCTATTGACAACTCAACACCGACAACCCTTTCTAACCCCGCTACATTAATACCAAAATCAGCTAAAGCCCGGTAGAATGCGTGATTAAAATCAAGCAGGACTCTCTGGCTGTCAATAAGGTCCAGAAAGCCTACCTGGCCAGCCTGGTATCCACTCTCCGCCGCTTTCATAGACTGTATTGCCTGCGGTATAATACTGTCCCGGTATAGCTTTACGAGCCTCTCCGCGGTCTGTACTTTAAAGTGAAGATCTTTCACCTCGAAAAGTGTCATATTCTCCCTGTTTTTGTAAGCCATTTTACTGGACTTCAACCTCGCATTCGCCTCTCTTACACCCGCGTCATGTTTCCTTTTCTGAAATATGGGTACGTTCATGCTCAAGGTCCCTGTATACGAGTCCCTGCTCTCTCCAATCGGTGATAAAAATACACTCGATGGCATATCATTGATAAATGTATAATTAAGACCAAATGTAAAGTCAGGGTAGTACTGTTTTTTTGCGAGTTTGTAAGCCGCCTTGTCTCTCTCAATTTTATATTTAAGAATACTGAGATCAGGACTGACCTCTTTAGCTTTTTCGTACAGATCTTTGAGAGAAACGGTGAGTTGCTCAATATCCACTTCCTCGGGAGTACCAAGTGGTGAGTCGGGGTGGCGGTTTAATAAAGTATTTATTCTTGCTACAGCAGTCTCTTTAAGCTGCTCCAGGGATATCAGTTCGTTTATCATTCCGGAAAGCTCTACCTGCGCTTTTAAGACGTCCTGTTGTGTCGATTTACCGGTGGCATATTTTACCTCCGCAATCTTGACAAACCTCTTTAAAAGGTCTCTGCTCTCCTCGTTTATGCTGATCGATTTATATGCCCAGTATAATTCATAAAACGCGGATTTAGCTTTTGCTACAATCTCTCTTTCAAGTGTTCTATATCTTCCTCCGGATACTTTCGCTTCACTCCTCGCCACCTCTCCCTTCAATCTGAGTTTTCCGAAGAAAGGTATCTTCTGTGATGCCGTTACCCCCGCCTGCTTTTCACCCACACGGGTCTGTACCTGTTCGCCAAAATAGGTAAATCCTATTACAGGATCGTCCAGCGCCTTCTCCTGTACTATCTTCTCTGTTGACGCGCTCCATCTCAGCTTTGCCGCCTGAAGTTCAGGGTTTGCCCTTAACGCTTCATCTATTACCCATCTGATTTTTAAGACGTTGGTGTTCTCCTCCGCCGTTACAATGTTTGTGAACATTGCAATAAAGAGTAACAGGGCTGATAAAGACATAAAGAAAGAAAAGAATCTATTTTTAATAATTCCAGAATTCATTGATAACCTCTTTTATTTTGAATTAATCAGTGCTCTACGGGAAGACTTCTCTCGCCAACATGTCATTCTGAAGGAGGAACGACTGAAAAATCTCTTCATGGAAACCCTACAAACCTTACAAAACATCAATTGGACCGTCTATATATTCTCATTTTACAAAGTAAAATGCCAGATAGTTTTTTCCTCTCTTCCCCGGACAAAAGACGCCGAGACTCTTTCCCACGCTTTACTTGTTCACTTGTTTCCACGCAATATCAAATTCTTTTTTCCTGATTTTCCTGCATTCCTTAGCGGTAATAATATTTCTCTGCGGAAGGCTACCGCCTTCCATTAAAAAAATAGAGAGAAGCAGAGATACAGAGTAAAGAGGCTTCAGAGATCAGAGTTAAAATGGGGAAAACACAAGACGAAACCCAATAACGTCGTCCCCGTCATCTGGATTGTCCCCGCCACGGTAAGCGCAACGCACGAACCCGCTGATATTGTTGAAACAACCGCCACGAATAACTCGGTAACTATCTTTAGATTCATTCAGGTTTTCTCTTCCATCATCCGGAACATATGGATACTCCTTATAAATACTTCGTGTCCATTCCCACACATTCCCGCTCATCTCCTCGCAGCCATAAGGAGTTACTCCTGTGGAAAAGCAACCTGCCGCACTGGTAGAGCCGATGCCTGTGTCGGAGTAATTCGCGCAATTCGTGTCAGGTTCATTTCCCCATGGATAGATGCGTTCCGGATCAGTGTTGGCTTCAAGCGTAGGAACACCAATTTTATTCATATCGTTAACAGGTTTCATGAACTTTTTTATAGGTATCTCCAGACCACCACGTATTGCCTTCTCCCACTCAGCCTCGGTTGGTAGCTTTACTATGAGGTCGCCAGGGAGAATACCCTGATTTTTCCATACCTCATTCAACCATCGTGTAAATGCCAGAGACTCATACCACGTCACTCCGACAACCGGATGATCAGGCAGGGAAAACGGAATACTGAATTGATATGGCCCTTCTCTGAATGTATCATCCCACCTTCCCTTTACTTTTCCATCCTGCCATATTTTAACATCCTTTGCCTCTTTCCAATACTCTTCTTTTTTGTATCCACTATCATCTATAAATTTCTGAAATTGTGATTGTGTAACAGGATATTGAGAGATCCAGAAATCATGAGAAAGAGTATCATTCCGGTGCAAACCCTCTTTTTCACCCATCTGAAAATCTCCTTTCGGGACCAGGCAAAAAGGCATTTCATCTAGAGATATTACCTCTTTTCGCGCATCGCCTATACGTGCCAGGTTGACACCGGCAGTTGTTCTCTCACCGGGAGGAAACGCGTTTATAGAGATGATCTCCCGTAGATAAAGTCTTACTTTTTCCAACTTTTTGCGGTTTGGTTCACTCAATTTAGTAAGATTTGTACTTTCAGCTAGAGCTTCAGCGGCAATGTGCGCGCCCCAGATATCTTCAGTTTTTTTGCTTATATCTTCCGGTTCGCAATAGCACATCGCATCTACGAATGTCCAGATTATCGAACTTGTTCCGCGGGCAGCTTTGGCACAGGCAAGCAGAGCTACCTCACGCCAGCGATTTGGTTCTTTCCTGACCAGTTCGGCTATTTGATCCGGGAAGTCGGTATCTGTAAGATAGCAGGCTGAGAGATACTCCTGGAAAGTGCGATGTGGAAATGTATAGACCTTAATACCACGAGGTAAGAGAATCCCTGCACGGTCAACGAGAAATTCTATCAGCCTCGCGGGTTTGACTTCAGGGTTATTACTCAAATCTATTAAACCGCTTACCAGATCTTTTTCTGAAATATCAGCAGTCCCCATCACTTCAGGTTGGCATTTATGCACTGTAAAAGCAAGCTCGTTGAGTAAATTGCGTACCTTGTCCTTGTCTATTTTCAAGAATTCTGCAATGCTGGGTTGTAATACCTTGATCGTGCCATCCGATTTGCGAACTGTCTTGGGGGCCACCCACCACTCAAGTAGCAGGTCTACGGTATCGGCATATAGCACTTCGCGTTTTTCCGGGAGGCTGCCGCCGCGCCATGCGTTCAAACTGGCCATAAGGGTCAGGAGCAGAGGCCGCTCGGCAAGGGCATACAGGCGGTTGTTTCCGGAGATCGTGCGTTTGAGTTTTTCCGCCTTCCCCTGCGCATCTACTCTGTTTGTGCCTCTTATATTAGCAGTGTGGATATACCAGTGATCAATAAAGTTGTTAATCTGTGCTCGACTGAATGGGGCGAGCACAGTTTCCGAAAATTCAGACAAACGCCAGTCCTGCTTCTGATAGGCGTATGTACGGCTGGTAACGATTATACGGCACCGGTGGAACGTATCAGCAAAATCCTCAACGGACTGCCTTATCTGTGTTCGTCGTTTGTCTGCCTCCGGTACTTCGTCCAGACCGTCAAAGAAAACTAATCCGCCTTTTTCAATCAGCTCCTTTTTCAGATAGGCGGCATACTCTTTTAATGCGAGTTCCGATTCGACAAACTGCCATATATGATCAGAAGTGGCTTTTTCTCCGACCGGTGGCAGTCCACGGGCCGCGAAATCACGTAAAATTATCCGGACAGGCATCAATGCTCCATGATTCCATGGTTGGGGTTTTCTTTTCTCTTCATCCTCTTCCGGTAGCGGAGATCTCAGCATCTCAAGATTAATCTTTTCATCACCGAGAAATTCACCGCTAAAACAGAGGGCCGCGAAATTCACAAATGTACTTTTCCCACTGCCGGGATCTCCAAGAATAACCAGTCTATTGTGTAGATCAAGTTGCTCCATCACTGATTGTCGGCGGCCCTCTCTTTCTGGAGATTTCTCCTTAAGCAGATTTTCGTGTTCTTCAGGAGTTAAGGTAATGAGCGCAGTATACACTGCGTCAAGTTTGAGTTGGGCTTCCTTCTCATCGATTACCGCTTTGGGATCAACTCCGGCAAGGGAGAGTTGCCGGCACTGTTGGAAAAGGTGGTTAAGATACACGTTGCGGAGGGCTATCGGGTCAAGGCTGTCAGAGGGCTGTATGAATACTGCGTCAGCTTTAATAAAAACATTTTCAAAACTCTGTAGATTACCCATTCGGTCCAGTTCTTTCCGCAATGTCTCTTCAAACCATTTTCTGTCATCTTCACGAAGGGATTTTTCGGCATATGTTACAGCATCGAGCTTTTGAAGGAGTTCATCCAGCTCCTTGCGCAGGTCTTGATTGTTCTCGATTTCAGATTCAATCTTTTTTGCCGCGTCAGCTTCGTCTTTCCAGCCCTGGAGCCTGTTTGCGAGAAGGCTGGTACCCAGACCAGAAACGAGCTTGCCAAGTTCCATTATTGGGGCCAGATCACCACCATTTACTGCCTGTATTACCGGCAGGAGTGCGGAGGCGGAGACAAACGCGTAGATGGACTTTACCCCGGACTCTTTCATCCTTCCACTCCAGCCTTCGAAACGCTTTTTAAGATTTCCCTTCCATGATTGGATTGAGAATGGCATGTCTGGTACCTCCGTGTTTTTTTGTAAAATTTCGTTCCCACACAGCTTGCCCGACTGGCAATGTGGCGGGAGCGTGAGAACAAGTTAATCTTCTCTTTCGAGAGGAGTCCAAAACTGGACCCCTCTCAAAAGAGAGGAAAATGTGTTCACGTTATTTTTTTCACTCCCTGATTTAAACCTTCTCAATCTCAGTGAGTTAGTAACCACGGACACCGAACTGAACGCCATGGCTCCCGCCGCGATCATGGGATTAAGGAAACCGCATGCGGCGAGAGGGATTGCAAGGACGTTATAGCCGAAAGCCCAGAAAAGGTTCTGTTTGATTATCTTCATTGTCTGCCTGCTCAGCTTCAAAGCTTCCCACGCCTTTGTAATATCACCCTTAACGAGGGTGATATTTGCGGCCTCCATCGCTATTTCGGTAGCTGTTCCGATTGCGAAACTGACATCCGCAGTGGCGAGGGCAGGTGCGTCATTTATTCCGTCCCCTATCATTCCAACGACATTGCCCTCTTGTTGAAGCCTCTTTATCTCATCACATTTGTCCGAGGGTTTGAGATTTGCGTGAACAGTTTTTATGTTCATCTTTTTCCCAATCGCTTCCGCAACTATCTCATTATCACCGGTAAGCATAACAGTTTCAATGCCCATATCCTTGACTCTTTGAATAGCGTTTTCCGACGTTTCTCTGACTACATCTCCAATACCAATGACGGCTTTTATCTCATTTTCAATGGCTACAAAAGCAACACTCTTGCCCTCACTTTTGATATCTTCAGCCTTCTGTTTTAAGCCTGAAATATCTATACGGTTTTCTCTCATCAGTCTTTCACTGCCGATTAATACAGTAGACCAGTTATAATTAACCCATATACCCATACCGGTAACTGTCTTGAAATCTTTTACTTCGTCTATCTCTACATCCAGCGCCCTGACATAGTTTACTATTGCCTTCCCAATGGGATGTTCTGAATGTTGTTCACAGCTTCCTATTATGCGTAAAAAGTCTCTCGTCTTTTCATTAAATATTTCTGTTGCCTCTTCTTCACCACTCATTTTATGATACATGTCCGTGACCCTTGGTCTTCCTTCAGTTATTGTACCTGTTTTATCCAATACAAGTGTATTGATCTTGTGTGCAAGTTCGAGGCTCGTCGCGTCTTTGATCAGTATTCCAGCCCCGGCTGCCCTGCCGGTACCCACCATGACTGCTGTAGGTGTGGCGAGACCCAACGCGCATGGGCATGCGATCACCAGTACCGCGACTGCGGGAATAATTGCCTCGCTGAATGGATTGCCTGTCAGCAGCCATACACTAAGGGTCAACAATGCGATGGAAACAACGATCTGCACAAATACCCCTGATACTTTGTCCGCCAACCGTTGAACAGGGGCCCTCGATCCCTGGGCGTCCTCTACCAGTTTTGCTATATGGGCCAGTACCGTATCTGCCCCGATGTTCTCAGCCTTCATATAAATGAGACCGGTTGTATTTACCGTACCACCAAATACCTCGTCATCTTCCATTTTTTTTACCGGCATACTTTCTCCTGTCAACATCGATTCGTCAATGGAAGTGCTTCCTTCTGTTATTACCCCGTCGACCGGGACCTTCTCACCGGGCCTTATTATAAGCGATTCTCCTACCTCTACTTCAATTACCGGAACCTCTATTGTTGTACCATCCCGCACCACTCTTGCCGACTTCGGCTGCAGGTCCATCAGCTTCCTGATCGCCTCACCGGCCTTGCCTTTTGCCTTTGATTCGAAAAACCTGCCGAGCAGGACCAATGTAATTATTATTGAAGCAGATTCAAAATAGAGAGCGCTTCCTCGATTTAAAAGAGTTATTACACTGAAACCATAAGCAGCGCCTGATCCCAATGCAATCAGGGAGTCCATCCCTAACGACCAGTGCTTGATCTGTTTCAGCGCGTTTTTGAAAAAACCGATGCCCGGCCAGAAAATTACAGTAGTTGTTAAAACGAATTGGCAGATGTCTGAGAATCTGAAATGAAGCATAAACATGCTGATTATGAAGACCGGTACGCTTAGTATTGCTGAGATCAAAAACTTTTTCCACTCGGATTGAGCAATCTCTTCTTCGGATAGGGAGGGAGCTTCTCCCTTGACTACGTTATAACCCAGTCCCTCAATAATTTTATGGATCTCTTCAGCAGTAACACTGCCCGTAACCGTAGCCCTCTTTGTGGCAAAGTTAACTACAGATTCATTTACCCCTTCCGCGTTACCAATAGCGGCCTCTATCCTCTGCGCACACGAGGCGCAGGACATTCCTGATATTTCTATAGTAATGTTTTCTCGTTTTGACATGGGTAATCCGTAATATTGAACGGTTAATGCTCCGCATAAGCAACTACCACCTATGTGTAACACGTGCAGTTATGAATAAATATCGTCAGCCAACAATGCACAAAGCAAAATATGGTATTATGTTAAACACAAATATGGCAAGTTTAAAGTACATTATCCCCGCATAGTGAATAGCATCAAATTTATCAGCCGGTATGTTGAACCATTTACCATGTACCCGACACACCCAATCGTGAGCAAATATAATAAACAGAAACCAGTAAAGCAGTAATCCCATGTTTATTACGGAACACCACCCTAGAAAGGAACGAACAGTTTCAATCGTCATTTTTCCCCCTTTTTGATAAAGAAAAGAAATCTATATGAAGAATCCTGTTTTTTTACAAATAAAACTATCGTTTTGTAGATATAAATTGTAGTAAATGACAGTGCTGAATAAACGTGATTTGTAATAATAGCTACTTTCTGTCATTATAAAAGAGTGAAAGTGCTTTGCAAGACAAAAGACAAAATACTATTGTTTTTTCCATCTAATTACCGTGAGTGCCATGCTTACTGGAATCCACTGAAGCCATTAGACTACAATACGACCTGGCAAAAGATGAGATGATTAATAAATACCTGCACAAAACAATTTCACCAGAAAGTTTATACAAAGACTCTCATAAAGGATTAAAAATCTTCAGAGAAACAGGAGAAGGTTCTTTGATTGACAAGATACTTGTTTTGCCTTGTATCAGTAAGAATAAGACAGAGTTTTATGCGTATAACTCCTTTTCTGCAATTATAAATAGGGGCAAATGCATGCGACAGGCATGATAAAAGAATGCCCTGATCAGAACCAGGCAAAGAAGGAGTTCAATAAAACCCTTGAATATTTGAAAAATCACATTTAGAATAGTTATCTTCGGGTATGGAAACCCGACCTGGCAGGACTTTCAAGATGAAAAAAGAAGATGCAAAAAAAATAAAGCTTCTACACTACGCAAAAGGGCAGAAGAAAAACTCATCTCTCAAACAACACCAATTGAGAAAATGTCTGATGCAGACGTCCGCAGATTAGCACATGAACTGCAGGCTCACCAGATAGAACTGGAAATGCGGCATGAAGATCTCAAAAAATCACAAAAGACTCTTGAAGAATTAAGAAGCAGATATTCAGATATTTTTAACCATTAGTGAAAAAGGATTGATTATCAAAGTGAATTTAACATTTGCTTTAATGGTAAATATGGAACGAAGTTTATTAATCAAAAAACAGTTGTCAAGATTTATTGAAGGGAATGTCCAGGACATATTCTATCATCATCACCGGCAGGTTTTAAAAACAAAAAACCGGGAAGGCGGTGAATTAAAGATGTTGAAAAAGGACGATGCCCAATTTCACATGCAATGAGAAACAGAAATAGTATTAAATCCAAATGACCATCAATGCAGGATAATCGTAAGCGATATTACAAAACGGAAGCACGCGAACGAGACTGTTTGCTGAAAACATGACTATAGGCAATCAGGATATTTCAACCTTGAAATCAGGAGATTACGTCAAGATAACGCTTGAAGATCAAGGCGAAGGGATATCCAAAGAAGTAATGCAAAAGATATTTGATCCATTTTTTTCGACAAAGAAGAGGGGAAGCGGCCTTGGACTTGCATCCTGTTATTTTATAATCAGAAACCACGGCGGATATATCAGTGCAGAATCAGAGGTAGGTGCAGGAACGACCTTCCAAATATATCTTCCTGCCTTAAAGGAAAAAAGAGTGACAAAAGACAAAGAAGCAGAATACACGATAGTTGGTAACGGAAAAATATTACTTATGGACGATGATGATGCCCTCAGAGATGTAACAGGTAAGTTACTCATGAACATTGGATATGAAGTTAAGCTCGCCAGGGAAGGTAAAGAAGCGATTAATATGTACAAAGAAGCCAAAGGATCAGGGACCCCCTTTAATGCTGTCATTCTGGATTTGACAATACGTGGCGGCATGGGAGGCAAGGAAACAATAAAGAAGCTGATTGAATTTGATCCGCAAGTAAAAGCAATTGTATTAAGCGGGTATTCAGAAGACCAAATAACCTCTAAATTCAGAAAATACGGTTTCATGAGTATTGTGAAAAAACCATATGAAGTCTGGGAACTTAACAAAATATTATGCGATGTAATAACAGGAACAGATGATTGAGAAGCCTCGTGATACGTGATACAATTGAGTATTTGTAATTTTAATAAGGAAGTAATGTGTAACAACAGGATTATTTGTGGGGATTGTATGGCAGAGGAAAAATGTTGAATCAAAAAATAACTGAAAATGGGAAATAAACAGATGGACTCTCATTAACTGTATTGTCAAATGGGTAATGCCTATCTACGTCTCCCCACCAGAATACGTATTGTCAGACCTTACCCATTAGTTGCGAAACAAATTACGCATTCGTCTTATAATACGCTTAATAAAGAGCAAGAATCATGCCTGACTATCCTCATATAGTGGAGACATCTCTCTCAACCTTTTTATAATAGGAGGGACTGTTTCCAGTACATATTCAATATGTGCTTCTGTATTATCTATCCCCAGGCTGAAGAGTATCGAACCCTGGGCTACCGCGTCTTCTACCCCGATTGCGCTCAACACATGTGATGATTTCAGTGATCTGGAGGTACACGCCGAACCTGAAGAGACCGCTATTCCCTTCCTGTCTAAGAACAGAAGTATAGACTCTCCTTCAACATATTCTACACTGATATTTATATTGTTTGGTAATCGTTTTTCAGGGTGACCGTTAAGATAGATATAATCTACGGAATCCATCAAGCCGTTTAGTAGTCTATCACGCAATGGCTTTATTTTCGCATTACGCACATCCATCTCTCTCTTTGCCAATTCCGCAGCTTTCCCCATACCCACTATTCCGGGTATATTCTCCGTACCGGCACGACGCCCCCCTTCCTGCACACCTCCTTCTATAAAAGGCACGATTCTTGTTTTCTCCCTCAGGTATAGCGCGCCTGCCCCTGGTGGGCCATAAAACTGGCTGCCGGACAGGCTTATGGCATCAGCCATCATTGTGTTAACGTCTACCGGTATATTACCTGCTGACGCCACGGCATCAACATGAAAGGTTATACCTTTCTCCTTAACGATTTTTCCGATTTCTTCAATTGGCTGAATAGTACCTATTTCACTATTTGCATGCATTATTGAAACGAGAGCAGTCTCGGGCGTAATTGCCCTTGAAATCTCATCCGGATCTACCATACCATATTTATCGACAGGTACATGTGTAATTTCAAAATCCATTTTTTTCAATTTTTTCAGTGGATTAAGAATTGAGAAATGTTCTATACTGGAGGTAATTATGTGTTTCCCCTTCTTCTTGTTTGCCGTTGCAAGACCTCTAATAGCAAAATTATTTGCTTCACTTCCACTTGATGTAAATATTATCTCTTCAGCTTTTGCTCCTATGAGTGACGCCACTTCTCCCCTTGCGGTCATAACTGCTTTTCCCGCAATCTGCCCGAAATAATGCAGGTTTGAAGGGTTGCCATAACAGTTTTTTATAGAATCTACCATTGCATCAGCAACTAATGGATGAATTGGCGTACATGACGCATGATCAAGGTATATTTTATCCATTTTTTCTGCTCCTTTATATTTATATTTATAGTTATTACCGACAGTATCCTTCTATCTTTTCTAAATTCGCGTATTCCAGCGCCAGCTTTTTCATGCCGACATTATTGAAATCAACATGTACTGTGTCTGAAGAGGGAGCTATCTTTACAACTCTGCCACGGCCAAAAATTGCGTGCTTTACAATATCTCCTGAAACCAATTCAATACTATCTCGCGGTTCATCAATCTGGAATTCCGGCAACTCATCATACCCACCCTCTCCCGCATCATATTGATAGTCATCCTCCCCTGCCGATTCTCTGCCTCTCTTTGTATATTCGGTACGCAGTTTACCATTGTAGGAATTATAGTCTGTTTTATCTATCTCCTCAACAACATCAAAAGGTATCTCACTTAAAAATCTTGATGGTATACAGGCGGAACGCTGACCGTATTTTGCCCGATATCTGGTATGGGACAGAAACAGGTCCCTTTGCGCCCTTGTAATGCCCACATAGCACAAACGACGCTCTTCTTCAATATCATCATCCGAATCCTTTGATTGCGAATGGGGCAATAAACCTTCCTCCAGGCCTGTGATGAAAACAACGGGAAATTCCAGGCCTTTTGCAGCATGCAACGTCATCAGAGTAACGGTATCTATTGTATCGTCCCATTTGTCAATATCAGAAATTAATGCCACCTCCTCTAAAAAACCCTGTAGCGAACCTTCCGGGTTTGAAACATCATACTCACTGGCAGCGTTCACCAGTTCCTCAATATTCTCCAATCTCTCTTCGCTATCACCTTCATAAGATTGCACCATATAATCTACGTATCTAATTTTCTGAATAACCTGTTTTACAAACTCCATTACCGGATAAACCGGTGACTTACGTAATTCAGCAACAATATTCCGGAAGTTATTTACTGATTTGGAACTTTTCGCCTTGATTTCCGGAATTTCACGGACTCTGGAAATCGCCTCTGACATATTGGTATTATGCGATACCGCCCACTCTTTTAATCGCTTTATAGTCGTTGGACCAATACCTCTTGCGGGGACATTTACAACTCTTTCAAAAGAGAGATCATCATCCGGGTTGGCGCAGAGTTTGAGGTAAGAAAGGAGATCTTTAATCTCTTTTCTTTTGAAGAATTCAACACTACCAACAATTGAGTAAGGTATTCCAGCCCGTAGCATACAAGCTTCCAACACACGTGACTGTGCGTTTGTACGATAGAATACCGCTATATCAGAGTGTCTGTTTCCACCCTGAATAAATTCAGAAATTTTTTCAGCAATTTCCTTCGCTTCACCATTCTCATCCTCACAATGAATAATCCTGACCTTGCTCCCTTTGCTGTTTTCCGTCCAGAGTAATTTCGGCTTCCTTGAGAGATTATTATTAATTATTTCTGAAGCAACATGAAGAATGTTCTTCGTTGAGCGGTAGTTTTGTTCCAGTTTGACTGTCTTTGTATCAGGATAGTCCTTTTCAAAATTCAGTATGTTCCGTATGTTGGCACCGCGCCAGCCATAAATAGATTGATCAGGGTCTCCGGTAGCACATATATTTTCATACTTTTGTGCCAGAAGTTGAGTAATTGCGTATTGCGCGTGATTTGTGTCCTGATACTCATCAATAAGTATATACCTGAATTTCTCCTGATATTTCTCCAACACTTCTGGAAAATTATTAAATATATGTACAACCTTGAAAAGCAGATCGTCAAAATCCAACGCATTATTTGCCTCAAGATATTGCTGATATTTGGTGTATACCTTTGAAACAACGTCATTGTAATAACCTGATTTATACTCCGCAAATTTTTCAGATGACAGTAACTCATTCTTTGCGTTACTAATAGATGCCGCAACCGCACTCGGCCGCCAGTTAGTAGTATCCAGGTTCAGTTCATTCATGGCGTCCTTTATGCACTTAATCTGGTCTCCGGAATCGTAAATACTGAAATTTTTTGTAAAGTCCAGATGCTCAATCTCACTACGTAATATCCTGGAACACATGGAGTGAAATGTAGAGATCCACATTCCTCTGAGATCAAGAAATTCACCCAACCGCTCTTTCATCTCATTAGCGGCTTTATTAGTGAAAGTTATTGACAGAATATTTGCCGGAGGAGTTCCCTTTTCAACAAGGTATCCGACCCTGCGGGTAATTACCCTTGTTTTACCGCTACCAGCCCCGGCAATCACGAGCAATGGGCCTTCTATATGGGTTATTGCTTCTTTTTGGGCTTCAGTTACGTTGTCCAGGATGTTCATATTACTCATTTTTATTTAAACGGTAATGAAAAACCGTGTTGAATAGTTTTTATTTGCTGAATCAATACGGTGAAATTCTCATTTCTTCTGTGCTATCAAACTCACCACTGACTTATTCTCTGCTATCTCACCTTCTCTATAAAAAAGAATACGGAAATCTCTGAAAGAATTGAGAAGTTCATTGTGCTTCAGTAGATATGCCGGATTTTTGGGTCCGGGCGCGTCTTTTCCATATTTCATCTGATCAATAGAGTATGTCTCAAACATAACCATACCACCCTTTCTAAGGCCCTCCTTGATCTGGGGGATAAGGTCTTTCTGTGTATAATAAAAACAGGTAATGAGATCATACTTATCAGAGGGGATTTTATATTCCTCCAGATCAGCTGCAAATGCGTTCAGCGTCACACCACTTTCCCGAGCGAAAAGCCTGGCTTTCTCAACTGCTTTATCTGAAATATCACAACCGTCAACAGCAAAACCGTTTCCGGCAAGAAATACAGCGTTTCTCCCTTCTCCCATAGCCAGTACCAGGGCCTTGCCTCTCACCAGAATGTCCAACTTATCTTTAAGAAACTTTAACGGTTCTTTACCATAGATATACTCTCTGGAGTTGTAACGTTTGTTCCATCTATTCCTGTCATCTTCACCGGCACAAACAATCTGTCCAAAACAGAAGAATAAGAGAGAGAGGGTTATTGTGGAAATTAATATCATTTTCATACAGAGCCTGATTGGTCAGTTTGAGAAACGGAGCCTACATGTATTTATTATTAATCTATATATTAATTAAATAAGGGAACGTTCAAGAAATACTCATCTGCGGCAGATAGGTTTCAACGTACAACCTGGAATATTTTAGATACAAATTCGGCTAATTTGTGTCTACCACATATTTAGCCCTGGCTCGGCAAGGCCGAGAATGATATCTAGAACTCCGGTACGTTAACTCTTTTCCTTAACTCTTCAGCATTTTTTAATACACTTGCCTGTTTCTCTTTCATAGATAATGGCTTTAATTCGGCCAGATTATAACTAAAAACCTTGTCATCTTTAAGTTTGCGTGGCCACAATAATTCGGAGAAGAAATCCAGAGGAAATATTTCGTAATAAGGCGCCTTTGTCTCTTCAAATACTATTTTGCGTTCGTGGGTAAGCGCCCCGTTCTCATCCTTTCTCACTATCATTATTTTTCTGGTGCCATAATATGTAAACGGTATCGTAACGGGACTTTCGCCGATAAGCTGATCATCAATATATACCAGAGCATTGCTGGGATTTGTCTTAACCGTTATTGATCTGGTTACACAGCCGGAAAAGGCAAAAAGAACAGCGATGAGGACCAGGAAATTGATAGATCGTACCGTTTTCATCATGATAAAGTTTACCCTATAAACTACAAGTTGAAATTATTTTATAAATTTATGTATAAATATGTATTGAAAATCCAAAGTTTAGATTCTTCAGTAAAGCGGAGCTTAGCTCACTCCGTTCATCCTTCAGAACGACAGATTAGCATGTCATTCTGAACGTAGCGGAGCGGAATGAAGGATCAAATTTGAAACTATCCCCTTTTTCTATCACGAGGATAAAAGAGCGCCGCTTCTGGCGCGGTATATGAATGCAGGTCATGGACCGCCCCTTCCCCCTGAGCGGAAGGTGACCTGGCTTCAAAAGCTAGAGAACCGTCATAAATCGCGTTATGCAGGTCCTTTATTGTCTTGTAACCAATTGTCTGCATAGCATGCAATAAGCTTTTGATAATATACTCCCCAAAATGAGCAACTGAGCCTTTATCAACTACAGTACCAGACACTCCCTGAGCAATTTTTATTTTATCATCATTTGAATAATATCTCTTGTCACCACCTTTATCCATCGCCTCTAAAGATGCCATACCTCGATATTTTTTTAACCTGACACCACCTTCATAATAGTAGTCACCCGGAGCCTCATTCGTACCGGCAAGCAATGCGCCAAGCATTACGTCACTTGCTCCCAATGACAGCGCTTTAACTATGTATCCTATATTTGCAACTCCTCCATCCGCTATTACCGGTATTCCCGCATACTCTCTCGCAAACTTTGCGCAGTGATAGACCGCAGACCCCTGTGCTCTCCCTACGGCCATGGTATCCTGTGTAATGCAGATAGAACCTGCTCCCATGCCTATCCGAAGCGCATCTACACCCTTATCAATGAGTGATTTACATTGCCTGGCCGTTACAACGTTTCCGCCTATAACATCTATTTCAGGATAATTATTCTTTATATACTCTATCATATTGTGCTGGTAAATTGAATCACCCTGAGATGCGTCAATCACTATTACATCCACTCCGGCATCTACTAACTCTTTCAGTCTTTCCTTGTCTTCATCTCGTGTTGAAATCGCCGCTCCTACCAGCAACTGTTTTTCTTTGTTTTTTGAAGCCAGAGGAAAATCCTTATTTTTTAACAAATCAGACCTGCTCATTAAGGACACCAGACGTCCTTCTTTATCTATCAGAGGCAACTTGCCTTTTTTTGACTCCTTAAGTATTTTATTCCCTTCCGCAAGAGTAATACCCGCAGTTGCCGTAATAAGCCGGTCAACCATAACATCACGTAGTTTTTTTGTTCTATCTAATTCAAAATCTATATCCCTCCGTGTAACGATACCTGTTAATTTTGTTTTTAATGTCCCGTCTTCGGTTATTGGTATCCCGGAAAATCCGTATGTTTTTTTTATGTTATCTACATCTAAAATTGTGTCTTCCGGACTGAGCGTTACAGGATCGGTAATGAAACCGTTTTCAAACCTTTTTACCAATCTGACTTCCGCAGCCTGCTCTTCAATTGTGTTATTGTAATGTATTACTCCGATTCCACCCAGGAGGGCCATATAGATGGCCATTTTTGACTCCGTAACAGTATCCATCGGAGAGCTGACAAGCGGTCTCTTTATCCTGATATTCCTTGTAAGGTTCGTTTCCAGATCAACATCTTCTATAGAAAAACCTATATAGCCGGGCAGCAGTATAAAATCACTATATGTCATACCTCCGCCGTCGCCAAAGAACTCTTCCGCGCTAAATCCATTTTCTGGCATTATTTATCACCTATATTAACATGTAAGGGTCCACATCTATCATCATCTGGACCTTTTTTGAATTTCTTTTTTCGTTTTCAATACTTTTTAAGATCGTATGCAGATTATTGAAACTATCCGCCTTCACTATTAAGTGCCATCTATAGTTGTCTTTAACCTTGACAATCGGCGCGGGCGCAGGACCTAAAACACCAATTTTGTTTTTATGCAACCCAGATAAAAGCGGACCTCCGGACAGTTTTATTGCTTTCATTAGCTTTTCAGCAATTTTGGAGATCTTTTCTTTAACATCCTGGTCATTCTTTCCACGCAAAACAACTCTGGCTAATCGCCCATATGGAGGATAATAAAGTTGCTTTCTATATTCAAGTTCTTTTTTGGCAAACCCATCGTAGTCGTGTGATGCAGCATGTGTAATACTGTAATGCTCAGGATTGTAAGTTTGAACAACGACCTTGCCCCCCTTTGATCCTCTTCCTGTTCTGCCCGCCACCTGACAAAGCAGTTGGAACGTCTTCTCTCCAGCTCGAAAATCCGGCAGATTGATAATGGTATCAGCAGAAAGTACACCAACCAACGTAACATTCGGAAAATCAAGGCCTTTTGCTATCATTTGAGTGCCTAAAAGGATATCTATATCGCCATTTCGAAAAGAGCTTAATGCCTTTTCGTGAGAATCCTTCCCTCTCATTGTATCGCTATCCATTCTCAGGAGATTATAATCAGGGAACCTGGTCTTTATCAACTCCTCCATTCTCTCAGTACCAAAACCCTGAAAACGTATTCCATTAGAACAGCAATCAGGACATTCTCCTGGAACAGGCTCTTCTGAAAAGCAATAATGACATATTACCGCATCTCTCTTTTTGTGATAAGTAAGAGATATGTCACATCTTTTACATCTTAATACAAATCCACATCTTCTACAACTTATAAAAGGTGAAAAACCCCGTCTGTTCAATAGTAGCAACACCTGCTCTTTTCTGGAAAGAGATTGCTTCATACTGAGTTCCAGATAATTTGATATCTGCTTAAGCCCTTTACCTCTGTAAACTTCACGTCGCATATCAATTATTTCCACCCTGGGAAGAGGTTTGTGCCCAACACGATTCTTCAAATTAACACATTCATACTTACCATTAGACGTATTATAGAAGCTTTCAAGAGAAGGTGTCGCTGAGCCAAGCACAACCACCGCATTTTCATATGCAGCCCTGACAACACTCACATCGCGAGCGTTGTAACGCGGAGATGTGTCCTGCTTGAATGTATTTTCATGTTCTTCATCAATTACGATAAGCCCCACATCTTCTAAAGGGGCAAACACTGCCGAACGGGCGCCAACGACAACATCTGCATTGCCGTTCTTAATTTCCCACCATTGATCGCTTCTCTGCCTCTCAGTCAAACTGCTATGTAAAACGGACACTCTATCAAAACGGGATTTAAACCTTTCAATTGTTTGTGGTGTAAGAGATATTTCAGGGACAAGAACAATGGCCCTCATACCCAAAGTAATCACTTCTGAGATCGCCTGAAGATAGACCTCTGTCTTACCGCTTCCCGTAACACCTTTAAGCAAAACAACACTATGCTTTCTCTCTCTTAATTTTCTCTTAATTAACCTGATTGCTACTTCCTGCTCTTCGGTTGATGATAAATGAGCTGTCTTCTTAAAGTGTTTTCCGGCAAAGAGAGAGTCGCTTACCTCTTTTTTATCAAGGGTTATAAAACCACGATCACGAAGTCTGTTAATACTATCCATTTTGCACTTGCTGATACTTGCTAATTCCGGAAATGTCATCTCGCCTTCTTCAGTGAGGACTTCCAGCACTCTTGCCTGTTTTGGCGCTCTCTTTTTTATTGTGGAGACCATATCTCTTACCGAAGCTCCATCTCTACACAATCTGACAACGCTTATTGTCCTGGATTTCATACCCTTCCTTACCACAGAAGGTAAAAACGATACCAGGGCCTCACCTAAACCGCAGAAATAGAAATTCGACATCCACTCCGCGACTCTTAACATTTTTGAATTCAAGATAGGTGTTGTGTCGATTACGTGTATTATGTCCTTTAATGTTGTTACGTCTGATATATTGGTCAATCCAACACAATACCCCACAACGGTCCTATTCCCAAAAGGAACCTTAACCCTTTTACCAATTGCTACCTGGTTTACAAAAGATGGCGGGATTTTGTAGTGAAATTTTTTATTCAGAGGTATATCCAGGACAACCTCAGCAAAGCGCTCGCAAGTCATTGAAATAAAAGCCCTTACAAATATTTGAAATCATAGTTATTTTGCAGGATAGTATCACAATTATAAAAAAGAGTCAAGACAAGCATCATTATACAAGCATATTATCCTTGATTTACCACCCCAATATTTCTATAAAATATCGATATTAAAGAGACGAACCAAACGATACCATGAAGATAGTTGAACGGCATGTCAAAATATTTATAGTTGCCATGTTTGTAACAGCATCAGGGCTTCTTATTTATTATCCATTTATCAGTGTTAAAAGGAAGATTCGTGTCACCACTATTGATTTAGAAAGATTATGCGAAGTAGACGTAAGTGAGAATAACTGGCAATATGTGGTAATACATCACAGCGCCACTGATGAAGGATGCGCGAATAGCTTTGACCGATATCACAGGGAACAAAAAAAGTGGTCGCACGGCCTGGCCTATCATTTCGTCATCGGAAACGGTAACGGTTCGGGCAATGGTGTGATTGAAGTGGGTAACAGGTGGAAAAAACAAATTCATGGCGCGCATACCGCTAATAAAGATCTTAATCAGATTTCTATCGGCATCTGCCTTGTCGGGAACTTTGAAAAGGACAAAGGACCTACAGACAATCAATTTACATCTCTTATAAGCCTGATCAATTACTTTTCAAAAAAATATAATATCCCCATATCACATATAGTCAAACATTGTCAGGTCCTTCAAAAAGGCACGGCATGCCCCGGCAGGCATTTTCCTTACAGACAACTTATTAACAAAATAAGTTCATTGCAGTCACTATAAAATAAACTCGGTATTGACAATTTCCAGTCAAGAAAAGCATAGAACGTCAATGCAGACACGAAGATGTTGCCTTCAAAAGGCTTTCCAGTTTTACCCTTAACAAACCAGGGTCTTTGATATAACAAGAATGACAGCAGAGAGATACATCAGATTACCCATCAACATAATACTCTCTGATACTGACAAAATCTTTTTCTGCCTTAATAAAAGCATCTACCACATCAGGATCAAAGTGCTTGCCACTGCCATCAACAATGATTTTAATGCTCCTGGTATGAGAAAATGCTTCTTTGTAGCAGCGTCTGGATGTCAGCGCATCGTATACATCGGACAATGCAAGAATTCGTCCGACCAGAGGAATGTTTTCTCCGGCAAGTCCATGCGGATAACCCGTACCGTCCCATTTTTCATGGTGACTCTCAGCAATATCAATACCAATACGTACAAAGTCGTTTCCGGAATGCAGCCGGTACACTTCTCTAAGTGTTTCAGCTCCTATACAGGTATGGGCTTTCATGGCATTAAACTCTTCATCCGTTAGTTTATCAGGTTTTAGAAGTATACCATCTGCAATCCCAACTTTACCGATATCATGCAACGGGCTGGCAGCACAAATATTTTCTATATAATTATCGTCTATGATATTCTCATATTTTGTAAGAAAACGGAGTTGTTGACAGAGAAATCTAACATACTCTCTTATCCTTAATAGATGTTCCCCTGTTTCCGGATCACGTGACTCAGCAAGTTTTGCCATTGCAAAGATAGTAGCCCGCTGAGCAGCGGTAATCTCAGACACTTGTTTACTGACACGGTTCTGCAGTTCCAGGTTAAAGCTTTCAATCTGCTCCTGATATCGGCTCTCTTTATCATGCATCTGCTTTTTTTCCAGGCACGCATCAATCCTGGCTCTTAGAATAGCATGGACAAATGGTTTGACCATATAGTCATCCGCCCCACTTTCGATACAACGTATTACATTATCCATATCACTAAGTGCAGAGATCATTATGACCGGGATATGAGATAAATGTGGATCGTTCTTTATGATTTTCAACACCTGGTAACCATCCATTTCAGGCATACGAATATCCAACAGGACCAGGTCGCAAGCCTGGTTCTCCAATACGGATAAAGCGTATAATCCATTTTCTGCCATAACAGGCGTATATCCCATAATCTCAATCAAATCATTGAGGATTTTAAGATTAATATCGCTATCATCTACAATAAGTATATTGGGCTTCACCGGTCCTGTTTCGTGGTCCATTTTTTTCGAATTGATCATTTCTATAATTCTGTCAGGATAAAGTTCAGATTCAGTTCATTTTGTGATAGTATCACTTGAATTAGTAATTCCTCCTCTCTGAAAAATGATATTGAACACCTGGTAGAAAACCTGGGTAATTGTCAACATTGTTTCCATTACTATCATGCACTCATGTTTATCATTCTTAAATGATTTCATTTGTGAGGCGAATTACCTAAAAAGCAGATAAACTCTTTAAACAGTTCAACATCAAAGCAGTTCTTCATTGTATTCTTCATCTCTACGAGAGCAGAAAATGGTTTAAGCGCGTTTCTATAAGCCCTGTTTGAAGTTATCGCATCATATACATCTATAATACGGGCAGCTCTTCCAAACAGGTGAATTTCTTCTCCTGCAATTCCATTTGGGTAACCTGTTCCGTCATAGTTTTCATGATGCTGGAGTAAAATATTCAGAGATTTTTCCGAGATATTGTCTTCTTTTGATAAAAAATTTACCGCTGTTACAGGATGCCTTTTAACTATCTCAAATTCATCACTTGTCAAAGAACCTGATTTATTGAGTATATTTGCCGGTACTTCAATTTTTCCAATGTCATGCAAAATCATCCCTGTACCAAGGCTACTCAGACTATCCGGACCCAAACCAAGATGTTTTCCAAAAAGCAAACCCAGTACAGACAAATTTACAGAGTGTGTGTAAGTTTGATAATCATGGGCAGTTACTCTTGTCAGGTTTGAGAATGCCTTTTCGTCGTGTAAAATATAATCAACGGTATTTTCCACCCAGGAAGAAACCCTTTCTACCTTAACTCCTGATTTTGAATCATTCAACAGTTCCTGAGTCAAATTCTTTGCAACACTATAAACAATAGTCGATTTTTCTCTTGAGCTTTTTCCTTTGTCTGAAAGAATTTTCTTTAAATTCTGCTCCTGATAATCGTTAAATGTCTTGTAACTTTTTGCATAGACATAAAGCTTCTTAATATTACTCTCAATTAACTGCTTTCGTCTCTCGCCGCGAAACATTTCGCCACCATGACTAAACAAAACATATCTCGGGTTTCCATTAACGTAGCTTTTTATATATAAATCACAATCTACTTCAGTATCTTCTACCAAAGTACTCTCATTGATAGCTAAAAAGTCCTTCATTCTGCTTATTTCTCCTATTTATAGTAACCTGGCTATTAAACAGGTTTAACCTATCAGAGCTTTAAGCGGTAAGTATTCACTAATATGCCCCATATCCATACAGTTCAGTGAAATTCCCATTAGAAAACAGTAAATGGAAGAAAACCAGCTTATATATACGGAATTATCGGTAGTTATTCACAAAAATTCACTACTTTCAGGTTTTCGAACCAATTATTTGAAAATTTTCAGTCAACAAAGATGATATATCTTCCTTTTATCTTTTACTATTTCTAAAAAGTTTTTCCAGCATTGATTCCGGATAGATACAAAAGGGATATTCTCTATCCGTTACAATAGAGTTATATGCTAGCTTCTTCTCTAAATTTTCAATTTTTTTTTCCTTCTTTTTAATCAGGGGACTGATCTTATCTTTCATTAAGGTATTAATCTGTTTTAACCTCTGAAAAGTACGGTGTTTTTCTTTGGTATCGTGTGACACCTTAGCTATCAGCTTTCTCTTTTCGCTTACCATAGATCTCATTTCTAAGTCTTCCATAATTTCGTCGGATGCATATCTGTCAGGGTTGTAACTCATATCTTTGATGTCGTGTTTCAGCGTATTAACATTTTCCTTAGAAACATCAAATGGTGTATAGGGTAAGTGCAGGGTTGCTGAGATTGTTGCGTATTCCGGGGGTTCCACACCAAAGAAATCTCTTATGATCTCATCGGTGATCTGATCATATTTAGCACCACCGATTCCATGGATAAACAGGTCGGAAAAGAACATCCTTGAGTACATAGTGTTAACTATCGCCTTTGGTCGTATCTTTATGCCGTCACTTATCAGATCTTTCAACCTTCTTAAGTTTTCTGATAAGTTACTGTTTTCACCAAGATCAAAACAGGAAAGAATTCTGTTTTCCTTTATTATGTCTAAACGTTTCTCATTTGCTTTAGACGCGTAAAGGTTTTTCCGCTGTTCATCTTCTACCCACACCCAGAATGGCATTTCAACTACATCACCTTTCTCCATCAAATCAGGAAGGGGGTTGGCCTTTGAGCTTATTTTTCTTAACCTGCGATATTCTCTGAGCTTTGCATTATAGATCTCTACAAAACGGTTTACATCAGCCGCTATGTGTAGAAAGAAATGTAAGAAAGAATCTGTTTTGCTGATAAGAGAAACAGGAATTTCCTGATTACAAATTCCAGATCTTAATAACAACGCGTGCCTTGCATAGGTAAATAGATCACTGAATTGCAGCGTTCCTTCAGAAACCCTCATTACTACATTCATAAAATCCTCAAACGTTTTCGTCATATCAGGATTATGCAGGGCCTTTACAGCGCTATCTTTAAAAGCTGTTAGTTGTTTTGAATCCGCGTAGCTGATCTCTTCAAAGGCGAGATTGCGTAAGCCGGGAATGTATTCTATTTTTTCAACTGAAGCATCCTGGCCGTTTATGTTTGGAATATTCAGACAATTATCAATACTGGCATCATTATCTACAACCATATTGATGCTGACGCCATTCGTTTTTTTTGCAACGCTATTCACAAGACTGTGCTTTATCATTACACCCGGGTGTGCAAGGGCAGGGGAGTGTCCGGTCTGGATTATCTCCTTATCAGGGGAATAAGAATCTTTCGTATAAGAAAAGTTTTCTGTATCAGCTATTTTCAGTTTTGAACAGAGAGACCATATTTTTTCAGTATATTCTCTTGCTTTTTTTAATGTCTCTGCACGTACCTGTTCACGGAATTGAAAAAAAGGTGTGCCGTTAATATTAAAATCGTAAGATTGGAATCTCTCTTTATTTGAGTCAATTAATCTCGGAATATCTTCATATTCGGGATTAATGAATACCTCTTTGTTCTGCTCAGGAGTTGTGAATGGTTTGATTTTCATATTAAATTAACAGAACACAGACAAACGAGTTTTTCCATACCACCAATTTTGCTATGTGTAATTTTCGTCCTTAATCTTGTAACCCTTACCTACTCTTCCAGTTTCTCTTTAAGTTCATGAAGTTTATTGAGTGCTTCAAGTGGTGTGATTTTTGAAATGTCCAGATTTCTTATCTCTTCAATCACGGTATTCTGAGGTGGGTTAAAGAGAGTGAGTTGTTTTGGCTTAGGTTCTTCTTTACTCTTGATAGTTGCAAACTTAGGTTTGCCATCCACATCCAGTGTCTCCGCTTCAAGATTGGCGAGTATTACCCTGGCCCTCTGGATTACCTCTTTTGGCATTCCAGCCAGCCTTGCTACATGGATGCCATAACTTTTGTCAGCTCCGCCTTCAATAATCTTTCTGAGGAAGATGATCTCATCTTCCCACTCCCTAACCGCAATATTGTAGTTTCTGATACCCGGAAAGAGCAGTGCCAGCTCCGCCAGTTCGTGATAATGAGTGGCAAACAGTGTCCTGGCTTTCAGATGCTCGTATATATATTCCGTTAACGCCCAGGCAATACTTACACCGTCAAAGGTGCTGGTTCCCCGGCCAACTTCGTCCAGGATAATCAGGCTGCGTTTTGTAGCATTATTTAATATGTTTGCGGCTTCATTCATCTCAACCATAAAGGTGCTCTGGCCTTTTGCCAGTTCATCCATCGCGCCCACTCTTGTAAACACACGATCAACGACTCCTATTGTCGCCTCTTTTGCCGGGATAAAACTGCCCATCTGTGCCATGAGTACGAGCAGGGCTACCTGGCGAATATATGTGCTCTTTCCTGCCATATTTGGCCCTGTGATGACCATGATCTGTTTGTCTGATCCATTAATATCAATATCATTGGGTACAAATTTTTCCGACATTAATGTTTTGTCCAGAACGGGGTGCCTTCCATCAACAATCCTGAGAGTGGTCCCATCTGATATCTCAGGTCTAGTGTATCCGTTTTCGGCAGCTACATTTGCAAGTGTTGAAAGGACGTCCAGATGTGCAATAACATCTGCCGTCTTCTGTAAGCGTTCAGTGTAAGTAGCCACCTCTTCCCTGATCTTTTGAAAGTACTCGTATTCCAGGTCCTTTGCTCTGTCATCCGCAGTAAGTACCTTGGTTTCATACTCCTTCAGTTCCGGTGTGATGTATCTCTCTGCATGTTTAAGGGTCTGCTTGCGAATATACGTTTCAGGGACCCTCTCTTTGTGAACATTTGTGATTTCGAGATAGTATCCGAATACTTTATTGTATCCAATCTTTAATGAACTTATTCCCGTCCTTTCTGTCTCTTTTGCCTGAAAGCCGGCAATCCAACTCTTTCCGTTTTTACTGATATTTCTCAACTCATCCAGATCGTGGTCATAGCCTTCCCGTATCATTCCTCCATCACGGACTGAATGTGGAGGATCAGATACAATAGCCGTACTTATAAGAACCTTTGGCTCTTCTAAAAGGTCCAGTGTTTCATGAAAGAGTTTTAAAATCGAAGAATTACAGGTAGAAATTGAAGACTTTAATTTTGGTAAGAGTGAAAGTGATTGCTTCAGAGAAATGAGGTCTCTCGCGTTGGCGCGGCCAAAGTTGATCTTTGCAGAAATTCTTTCAATATCATAAATATCTTTCAGTAATTCACAAATCTCCCTGCAAAGGTTTTTATCATTATATAACTCCCCTACACCATTCTGCCTGATATTTATATCCTCGGATATACAAAGCGGACTCACCAGCCAACCCTTTATTAACCTTCCTCCCATAGGTGTCTTTGTGCGGTCCAGTACTCCCAATAATGAACCTTCCTTCTGGTGTGTCCTCGACGTCTTAACCAGCTCCAGGCTCAGTTGTGTGGGATGGTCCAGGATAAGGCGGTTATGGCTGGAAAACTTCTCAATCTTATTAATATGTTTCAGTGAAGTTTTTTGTGTTTCATTAAGGTAGTTTATTAATGCGCCAGCCGCACAGAGAGAAGGGCCTATATCTTCGCATCCAAACCCCTCCAGCGAAGAAGTGCAAAAATGGCTGATAAGATTCTGGTATGCTGTATCACGTGAAAACTCCCAGTCTGCACGACGTGTAACCATCGCATTAAAATCTAAAGTAATTCTTTCTGAAAGATCGAACTCCTTAAAAGTAACATTTTCAGGAATGATACACTCCGACGGATTTATCCTCGACAGTTCATCGAATAAATTATCATTATTAATATCCTGTACCATGAACTTTCCGGTAGAAATGTCTACCCATGACACACCTGCCTTATCATCATGTATAAAAAGAGACAAAAGATAGTTGTTGTCTTTATCATCCAGCATTGTATCTTCAGTAAGTGTGCCGGGTGTGATGATCCGTACCACGTCTCGTTCAACTATCCCTTTTGTGCCCGCTTTAGAATTGTCTTTTTCACTTCCATTCTGCATCTGTTCACATACAGCAACCTTGTATCCCGCCTTTATCAACTTTGGGATGTAGGAACCGGCTGCATGATAAGGTATGCCGGCCATAGGCATGGCCTTTTCACCTTTCGACCTTGAAGTCAATGTAATACCCAGGATCTTTGCGGCAATCCTGGCATCATCGTGGAACATTTCGTAAAAATCCCCCATACGGAAAAACAGTAATGAGTCCTCATTTTTCTTCTTGATACTCAGATATTGTTTCATCATAGGGGTTGAAAAAGGCATCCAGTTTTCCTTATTTTAGGCGAGTTTATGTTGTATATTATAATTTTTGCAAAAATAAAAATTCACCACTCCCCGGACAAAAAACGACGGGGACAAGAAGACGCAGAGAACGCACAGGATACAAATTATTTAAAATACACCTGCTATCATATAATGTCAAGTTGTAACCGGTGTATTTGGTAGGATAATCAGAGAAATATTGTTGGAAATAACTATTGATTTTGTACATAGTTAACATTAGTATGAATTTACATGTTTATTTTTAAAAAAAATTATTCTTCTCCGACCGCTTTAAAGAAAATATGATACGGTTGAATAGGGGCTAAAATGCCTAATTTTAAGAAAGGAGTTGAAGATGTCACTTTCTAGAAAACAATGTGTACCCTGCAAAGGCGGAGTGCCGCCATTAAAAGGCGAGGAGTTAGAAAAACTGAAACAACAGGTAGATGGTTGGGAGGTAGTTGAAGAACATCATATTACTAAAACCTACAAATTTTCCAACTTCGTAAAGGCGCTTGCATTTGTAAATAAAGTGGGAGATATTGCGGAAGAACAGGGACACCATCCTGATATTTTTTTTACATGGGGGAAAGTCCGCATTACCATGTGCACTCATAAGATTGACGGCTTGACAGAAAGTGATTTCATCCTTGCCGCCAGGATTGATGAGATTCCTGTCAGCTAGAGCTTAGCCGAAAAGGTTTCTAAGGATCAAAGCAGAGTGGTAGAACGCAAGCTCACCAGTTTTCACTATTTTGCGGTAGCGCAACACCAGTGTTCACTTTATGTTATAAAAACAGCAAAAAAATAGTGAAAAAAGCAAATAAACAAAATTCTTCAGGCTTCGATAGTAACTACAATGAAATATTAGAGAAATTGCAAAAAAATGTGAAAAAATCAGGATGGGAAGAAAGATCAACAATTTACAAAGAGGTATAATGATTCCTTAGTATGTAACAAATCAACATAATAAGGAGAATTTTAAATGCAAAACATTCAGCCAATTTCACTGCTAAACGGCATATTCTTACCAGTAGCAGAAACAGGATTCAGAGATTACTTAAGCGTGTGCGAGGAACTAATAGAACGGGAACCCGAAATATTAGAAATGGTGAATAGCGATTTAAACCAACATGCAAAACAAGAGAAGAAAAGCCGCCTGAAAGATCAGGAATGGAATAACCGACATACAAAAACATTTCCCTGGGTTGTAAACCAGGATGAGATAGTTGCAGAGGAGTTAGAGTTAAAAACAGGCCGCCCTCGGATGTCTGCCTATTTAGTGTTTATGTTTACTATGGTAAGAGGGTATGTAGGTAGTATAAAATCTCAACAGGCAAAAGTGTTTATAAGCGAATCAATAACATTGAGATTACTAATAGAGGGCAAAGGAGTAAAGATGCCTGGCTTTAGCACGATACTGGAACTAGTAAACATAGTAAGTAGTGAAACAATGCAGGCGATATTTGATGCACAAATCCGAATGGTATTAAGAGAAGAGTTAGACGACTTTAAAGAGTTGACGATAGATAGTACAAGCGTAAAAGGGAATACATCATGGCCAACGGATTCAAAGGTATTAACAAGGTTGGTAGGACGGGCCTATAAAAGAATTCAAACGATAAATATATTCACAATAGAAACGAGAAAGAGCACAGAAGTCGAATGGAAATTAAAAGAGATGACCGGTTTATGTAAAAGCATAGATTTAAATGTGGGCAAGAAGAATGCCAAAACGAAGCGCAATAAGGCCTATAAGAGATTGTTAAAGCACGCAAAAAGAGCAAATAAACTATTACGCAAAGAGCTACAAAGGATAGAGAAAGCTGCGGCAGAAGTCGATATAAAACCTACACAAAAGGTACGACTAATTCGAGTAATAGAATTAATAACAGAGGATCTCAATAATTTAGAAAAGGTAATGGATTATTGTCCCAAGAGAGTATTTAAGGAAGAGAAGATAAAATCATCAGATAAAGTGTTAAGTCTCTCAGATGGAGACGCAGCATTTATAAAGAAGGGGGGTCGTGAGCCTAAAATAGGATATAAGCCACAATTAGGGCGTAGTAAAAACGGATTTGTATCAACCTTGGTAGTTCCAAAGGGAAATGCGGCAGACTCAGTGAATTGAATGGAACGATTGAAGATCATATAATGCGGACAGAAGTAATACCTCAAAAAGTTAGTACGGATGATGGATATGCGAATGCAAAGATACGAACAAAATGGCTATCAGCAGGAGTCGAAATATTTAGTATAAGTGGTTCCAAGGGTAAAAACATGATAACAGAAGAGGAGTGGGAGAGTGAGGAGTACAAAGAATCCCGAAATAATCGTTCGGCAGTCGAATCCATGATGTTTACGATAAAACATAATTTTGAATTTGGTGTTGTGATGCGCCGAGGCATAGAGAATGTTAGGGCAGAGTTATTAGAGAAAGTTATCGCATACAATTTCTGTAGAATATTAGAGGTAAAAAAACAGAATAGAAAGCGTGAGTTACAAAAAGTAGCAGCTTAGAAGTATATAGATTTTAGATCTAAAAAAGATAGACAGTACTGGTATGCCTACAGAAGCAATAATCATGCGGAACACACATAAATTTTTAATGAATTATAGTTACTAACGTAAATTCAGACACTTTGGTATATGCCGAAGGCCTATGGCTGTTGACTGTACCCCTTTTCGGCTAAGCTCCAGCTAGCAATCATCAGGGAGATAGTTTATGGAAAATCAGTATAAGCTTCTTTTTAATGAAGCAATCAGAGTGGAAAGAAATATTGCGTCCTTTTATTCGCTATGTGCAACTCATTTTGAAGATGACCGGCTCTTCTGGCAAATGCTCAGTGAAGAAGAGGAGCATCATGCTAAGATCCTGGAGAGCGGCCTGGAATTGCTTCTGGATCAAAACCTGTTTCCCGATGCAATACTGGATCTGGATATTAAAGAATTACAGGCAACAAATAATAAGCTGGAAGAAAAAATAGCAGAATGTAGAGAGAATGTACCTGATAAGAGAGAGGCATACACTTATGCCATTGAGCTGGAACAGGCATCTCTTGAATTCTTTTTTCAACAGACTGCTTCAAAAAAAGCAGATCAAAAAGCTTTGAAAGTTTTTGATAATCTGATCGGATTTGACAAAGACCATGCCAAGAGAATACAGGATTTAATTGATACTACAAAATTTTAGGAATATTAACATTCAAAGGATAATTCTATGTCAAAACACAAGGTAACAGTTTTCAAACCATATCCGTTTCAAGTAGGTCAGAAGATAAGGATTGATGGATCAAAACGTGAGGGTGATTGGGAAGTTGCAGATATTACAGAACGCAAGGTCACTCTTCGCTGTCCCATTTCCAAAAAGGAATATACATGGGATCTCTTCTGCTATTTCGCGGAAGAGAAGGATGATGCTTGCTGGCCTGTGGAATAGACTCAAAGAATCCAGACCCTTATACTATTTCCTCACCCTTCGACTCCGCTCAGGGTGACATTATTTGTTCTGTCCTACTTATGATATCCATCAGTATCTGACACTGCTTGGGTACCAGATCGTATTTGGTTTTGTAATATCCTGACGTGCTATCTTTGTTGTCCTGACTTACCAATTCTGTCATCCCGAGCGGAGTCGAGGGGCTGTTTTTCATGATGAACATGGGAAGTACTGTTTTTACATTTTGCTAGTTCATGAATTTTATTCCAATCACCCTGAAAAAGAGCTTCTTTCTTTTTTCTACTCCAACTTTTTATCTGTTTCTCTGCTGCAATTGCCTCTATTGGATTTGAAAAGTCTTCAACAAACATTAGATTTACAGGCCGTCTTTTATATGTATAGCAATCTGGATTTATTCCTTCATTATGTGTTTGTAGTCGGCGTTCAATATCATTAGTTATACCTGTATAGTATGATTGATCAGAACATTTGATTATGTATACATAATACGTTTTCATGATAGTCTTCTAACCTACCCTTCGACTCCGCTCAGCATGACCGTGTGAGTTACTACTTTTATTTAGTGGAAAGTTTGTATCAGGATATTTTCATTGATGTCTAGCTCTTATCAGAACTACAGTATGTATTCAATTTTACTTCATCCTGATATGCTATTTTGTTGTATTTAATCACCTATTATGTCATCCTGAGCGGAGTCGAAGGACGTAAATCTGAATTCTTACTCGGAAGCTCCTCTCATCTCTTTGAAAGCATTTATTAATCCATTTGTAGACGAATCGTGGGATTCAACAGGTTTGTCATCACTTAGTTCCGGCAGTATCTTCTTTGCCAGTTGTTTTCCAAGCTCGACGCCCCACTGGTCAAAACTGAAGATATTCCAGACCACTCCCTGGACAAATATTTTGTGCTCATACATTGCTATTAAACAACCTAAAGTTCTCGGGGTTAATTTGTTGAACAGGATTGAATTTGTTGGTCTGTTCCCTTCAAAGACTTTGTGTGGATATAGTTTCCGGATTTCATCATCGCTCTTACCGTCCCTTTTCAACTCTTCGATAACCTCTTCTTTTGTCTTTCCATTAAGAAGTGCTTCTGTCTGTGCGAAAAAGTTTGATAATAGAATATTATGATGTTCACCAATCCGGTTATGGCTGATTGCGGGTGCGAGGAAATCTGCCGGGATTACCTTTGTTCCCTGGTGTATTAATTGATAAAAGGCGTGTTGGCCGTTTGTCCCCGGCTCACCCCATATGACAGGGCCAGTCTGATAATTGACTCTGTTTCCATTTCTATCTACATATTTCCCGTTACTCTCCATATTCCCCTGTTGAAAGTATGCAGGGAACCTGTGCATATACTGGTCGTATGGCAGGATTACTTCAGTTTGTGCTCCAAAGAAATTGTTGTACCATATTCCTATTAATGCCAGGAGAACAGGTATGTTTCTTTTAATTGGAGTTTCTCTAAAATGACTGTCCATTTCAAAGGCGCCTTGCAGCAGTTCAGCATAGTTCTCAAATCCAATATAACACGCTATAGAGAGACCGATTGCCGACCAGAGTGAATAACGGCCACCAACCCAGTCCCAGAACACGAACATGTTATCTCTGTCAATACCAAACTCCTCAACTTTTTCTCTGTTTGTAGAAATCGCCACGAAATGTTTTGAAACATGTATCTGATCTTTTGCATTTTTTAATAACCATTCTCTTGCGGTAAACGCATTCGTCATTGTCTCCTGAGTTGTGAAGGTTTTAGAGGCAATGAAAAAAAGAGTAGTTTCAGGGTTAAGATGTTTCAAGGTTTCTGTGATATGGGTCCCGTCAACGTTTGATACAAAATGAACTGTCAGACCATCCTTCGCGTAGGGCCGCAGACATTCGGTTACCATTACGGGCCCCAGATCTGAACCTCCAATTCCAATATTTACAATATCCGTGATTTTTTTATCGGTAAACCCTTTCCATTCTCCGGAAATGATTTTTTCTGAAAAAACCTTCATTTTATGTAAAACAGCATTTACTTCGGACATTACATTTTTATCATTAGTGCAAACAGGAATGTTTATTCTATTCCTTAAAGCTGTATGCAAAACAGCTCTATCCTCCGTCTCATTTATCCTGTCTCCATTGAACATCTTATCAATCGCATCTCTTAAACCAACATCATCAGTTAATTTAAGTAAAAGTTTCAGTGTTTCCTCTGTGATTATATTCTTGGAATAATCGACAAGAATCCCATTAAATCTAATAGAATATTTTTTAAATCTGTCCGGATCGCTGGCAAAGAGATCTTTCATATGAACACCCTTTATCTCTTTGAAATGATCTGAGAGGTCCTTCCAGCTTTGAGTCATCGTAGGATTAATTTTTTTCAACATAGAATTTAACCTCTTTCCACTACCAGAAAGTCAATCCTTCCTTGTATATTCTGTTATTTCTTCGAAATTAATTCTTGCAATTTATTGCAGATTTGATTAAGCATGGTTGAATTTACCCTGCCAAAAGTCTTTATGACTAAAGATTGTGCTAAGGTGAATATTTTATCGACTCGAACATTGCCCGGCCGGTTTAATTTGCCAACGTCCAGATCAGAAGAGTTGATAGTAATACTAAAGTCGACAATAGTTGGATCAGAAGTCATGGCAACAACAACTATATCCAAAGTTTTATGGTTATAGGTTTTGTTTGAAATGACAATAACAGGTCGGCGTTTTTGTGAAGACAGGTCAGTAAATGGAATTGGAATAAGAACAATCTCGCCTTGATCAGGCATTATTCCAGTCCTCGTCATCAAAAGGATTATCCCAGAAATCAAGATTGCTCTGTGATGCATCCAATAAATCATTAAAGATGTCTTTAGACTGTTCAACGACAAAAACAGTAACATGTGAACCTGGCGAAAAAGGAACTTGTAATTCAACCCGTCCTTTTTCCATTACTTTAATATCATACTTCAAGGCTTTCTGAGACATAAATAATTCCTCTTGTAAATAGCAAAAGTACAATCTTTTTTTACAACAATAGCATATTATAGACAACACATTTGTCAACTATAAAGTATTTGTTTGTTCTTAAAATCAACATTGATTTTAAGTATACAAAATGTTAGTCTGCCTTTTTAAGACTATAGATATGTTGACTCACATTTAGAAGGATAATAGATATTTGAAAACAATAACTTCTCATAATACGTTTAAAACATCTTACATTGCCCAAGCGAAGGAGGAGTTTTGGTTACCTGTCAAAAGAGCGTCTAACAGAAAAGGAAAATTTAGAAAAGTACAAATAAGGACAGAAATAAAGTAAAACAACTTGCTTCAGATATAAAGATTGCTAAACGTTTTCTGAATTTCTCAAATAGAAATAAATGCAGAATATTAAGATAGAGTTTAATAATGCTCAACTACCGGTCAAAGGGTTATTAGAAACAGGCGTTGAAGGAAAGAATGAACTTACGTCTATAATTCACAAAATAATTTTGCGGTTGAATGACGGTTACGATTACGGCATGGAGTTGGCTAACGAGTGGGTACATTATTTAACTCTTCTAGTTAACGACTGTGACAATAATTTGTCAAATCCCTATTCTGACCTGGTAAATTACAATATAGAAACACTTTCTGAGAGTTCAGAAATTTTATCTCAGATTGAGACGATTAAAATACTTGATAAAGTACCGGCAACACCTCTAGAGAAGACCTGTCCTGAGAACCTCCCTGTTATGAACAGGGCAATATTTGTTATTGCGTTAGGAGGTACAGACACGACTTTTTATCGAGGACTATCAAAAGTGGAATTCGACATTTTTACAAAAGAGTTATATTCACCGGAATTATACTCTATCTTTAAAAAGCATGGTACTGAAGAGTTTATCCCCAGAGGTTTAAGCGCTAAAAGAGAGAGAGACGAAAGCTATATCTCTAATGTTGAAAGTATGATTATGCATGCTTACTGTTCCGGCATCCGGCATGTTGCCATTATTGCGAATTCCAAATCATACAAACCAATTGAAGAATACCTGAAAAAACGATTGGGTTATTTAAAGGATTTAAAGATCATAGTAACGGTGCAGCCTCTTTTACCAATGATTAAAGCATTCAATGATTCAAAAGGGTTTATTATTTCTGGAGAAAATGGTGGCTATCCTGGCGGACACGGACACGGGTTTAAATATTGTCTGAAAAATAGAGAAATCCAGGATGTTATTAAGGAAGATAATTTAGAATTTTTTATATTCAGTAATGGTGACAATACTGTTGTATTGAACTGGGGAGCAAATCACTTTATAACTGCAATTAACGAAATGAAGGATTTAGAAAAAGACCCAAAATACGACAATCTGCGAATCGCGTTCTTTCTGGTCTGGGAATACTTAAGAAAGGGAGGGTTCTCCTTCCTACTGAAGAACAAGGTAACAGGAGATTATATTACGCAGATTTTTGAAGCCGAACTTGCTGAAAAAAGTGGTGCTGACATTAAACAGTTAGAGGAATCAAGGGGTGCATATAATACAAATGTCGCAACCGGAAATATCAGAAATGTTTTGGCCCATTTCGATAATATTCCAATGGCTTTAAAGAAAAAAGAGAAGGGAGGTTTTACTAATTATTTATTTGAAGCCTCTCTGGCAACATCTATTACAACACACCAGGATGTCAACGGTGTCTCATTTTTCGATAATAACGCAGCTCTTAATATCTTAGGTCCCAAAAAAGCAAAATATCAACACTGGAACCATATCGCTACAAGGAAAAGAGAAGATTTCTTCGCGTTTTTCTCCTCTATTTTTAAAGTAAAGGCAAAAGAGACAAAATATGGACCGGCGTTGGTAATTTTTACTGATAGAGACGCGACACAGAACTACCCAATGTTAAAGGGCAATTTTGTTAACCAGGACATATTAAATTCAAAAGAGTTTTTTGAGATTTTTAATGATGCTTATATTGACGTTGATGACTTCAGCGGTACTTTAGCCATCAATTTGTTAAAAGAAAATGGTAAGACTCAGGGAAGAGTGAAGTTTGAAGGGAATATAAAACTGGTTGGAACAGGAGAAATCCTTATTAATGTTCCTGCCGGGGAACTCCGGATTATTAAAGATAAGACACTGATTGACACGGATGTTGTAGACACGAATTGCACTAATTAACACGTAGATAATAGCACTATTTTTTGTCCCATTTTTTATTAACGTAATGACAGAACTGCCTGGACCATTGAAGATTTTTGAGTTTTCAAGGAAGGAAGCTCTTGCTCTCTTTTTTCTCATTACGGCAATCCTGGTCGGCACAGGGATTAAGTATACAATTGACCAGCATTGGTGGCTTCCGAAAACCGAAGTTGTAGACACAAATCCAGAATCTATTAAATTAAAGATTGACTTGAACAGGGCGGAATGGTACGAACTAATTATCCTGCCCGGAATTGGTGAAAAAAAGGCAAAAGCAATTGTTGAGTATCGAAAAGAAGTTGGGACCTTTAAGAATCTAGCACAGCTTTGTGATGTAAATGGTATAGGGGAGAAAACTATAAAAAGGTTTGAAGCTCTTGTTTTTATTGATGGGGACTAAGATTTATGGAAAAGCAGAAATTATTAGAAAATGTGTGGATAAGGGCATTGGCAATATTATGCGTACTGGCCCTGTTTTTCACATTATGTTATTTCCTGAAAGGTATCCTGATATCCCTCTTTCTTGCGTTTACTATAGCGTATATTTTTGATCCCGTAGCGGATTATTTTTCAGAGAAAAAACTTTTCTTTTCAAAAAAGCGCGTGCCGCGCGGTCTGGCAATAGCAATACTTTTGACTCTGGTGCTTCTGATTATGGGAGGTTTGTTAACTTATACGGTTCCCAAGACTGTCAGCGGTATCCAGCATGTGGGAATTGCATTAAAAGATCGATATCCAGAATATCAGGCAAAGATCGAAAAAGTGATTAATGGGTACAGAGATACGGGGTTTGGGGTCTTATTAAAATCACAACTGGAGACTGAAGAAGGCGGAGAGGAGCAAACTGAAAGGCAACAATCGAAGAGCAGGAATGGTAAATCCGATGGCACCGGAAAATCAGCAGGCTTGGAAAATAAGATTCCAAAGCCTATTCTCGAATTAAAGAAGCATATACCACAGGTGATGAATATGGTATTGGGTGTTGTAAAAAATGTATTTTACAGTACATTTGGTTTTTTTGGTGTAATAGTGAATATTATTGTTTTCGGAGTTGTAACCGTGTATCTCTTAAATGATTTTAATACAATTGTGGCAAAAGGCAATGAACTATTACCATCGAAAAAAAAAGAAAAAATAGTTGATATTATGTCCAGAATAGATGAAAACCTTAAAGCGTTTTTCAGAGGTCAGGTTATGGTTTGTGCAATTTTGTCTATTATTTATGGTATAGGGCTTACCGTTATAGGAATTCCCATGTCATTTTTGCTGGCCTTTGTGGGTGGGTTTGGGAATATGATACCTTATGTTGGAATTGGACTTGGTTTGATACCAGCCATAATCCTTGCATTTATTCAATATCAGGATATTACTCATATACTCCTTGTCGGATTGGTTTTCGGTACAGGGCAATTTCTGGAAGGAACAGTAATAACGCCAAAAATCGTAGGTGATAAACTGGGATTGAACCCGGTTGCCATAATACTGTCTATCTTGATTTGCGGTGAAATATTCGGCTTTTTGGGTCTATTACTGGCTGTGCCTATTGCGTCTATTGTTAAAGTATTAATTGATGAGGGGATTGTTAAATATAGAGAGACAAAACTTTATAAGGGTGGCTAGGATTATCATATATGTCTATTTTTAAATTATCATCAGAGTTTAAACCGCAGGGTGATCAGCCAGAGGCGATAAAGAGATTAACAAAGGCCTTTAAATCAGGTGAGAAGTTTCAAACCCTCATGGGGGTAACAGGCTCAGGGAAGACTTTCACCATGGCGAATGTTATAAAGGCCCTGGGCAAACCTACGCTTGTGATGTCTCACAACAAAACTCTCGCCGCGCAGCTTTACAGCGAATTCAAGGAGTTCTTTCCGGAAAACGCGGTGGGATATTTTGTAAGTTATTATGATTATTATCAGCCGGAGGCTTATATTCCGCAGAGAGATATCTATATTGAAAAAGAGGCGACAATAAATCAGGAGATAGACCGCCTTCGCCTGGCAGCAACAAGCTCCCTTATGTCACGTAAGGACGTGATTTTAGTGGCAAGTGTTTCATGTATTTACGGTCTGGGTTCACCTGAGGAGTATCGGGAGATGTATGTGCAGATAAAAAAGGGGCAGGAGATAGAAAGGAATACATTGCTCCTGAAACTCGTAAATATACTTTATGAGAGGAGTGATATTAAATTTGAACGTGGTGTGTTTCGTGTTAATGGAGATGTGATAGATGTGTATCCCGCATATGAAAAGTTTGCCTTTCGTATTGAACTGTTTGGAGATGAGGTAGACGGCCTTTCTATCATTGATCCGGTTTCAGGAGATAAATTAGAGGAGACGGAAGAAATTTCCATCTATCCGGCCAAACATTTTGTGATGCCGGAGGGAAAAGTTGAAAGGGTAATTGAATCGATTGAAAGGGAACTTAATGCCTGGCTGAAGGAGCTGCGTTCCCAAAATAAGGATTTTGAGGCACAACGCCTGGAGGCAAGGACACGTTACGATATGGAGATGTTATCCGAGATAGGATATTGTCATGGTATTGAAAACTATTCACGTCATATCAGTGGTCGTGCGCCGGGTGACCGCCCATATTCACTAATCGATTATTTTCCAGATGATTTTTTTGTGGTTGTTGACGAGTCCCATGTTGCTGTCCCTCAGATTCGAGGTATGTACGCGGGAGACAGGTCGCGGAAAGAGACCCTGGTAAAATATGGTTTCAGGCTTCCTTCCGCTCTGGATAACAGGCCTCTACGTTTTGATGAATGGGAATCGTTAGTTAAACAGGTATTGCTGGTTTCGGCAACTCCGTCAGAATATGAGTTAAATAAGTGTCATAATAAGGCTGTTGAACAGATAATCAGGCCGACAGGGCTTCTGGATCCAATAGTAAAGATATTGCCCGCAAAGACCCAGGTTAAAGACCTTCTGCAGCAGATCAGGAAGAGAGCGGATAAGAAAGAGCGTGTACTGGTAACAACATTAACCAAACGGCTTGCGGAAGACTTGAGTGAATACATAAAAGAGGAGGGGTTAAAAGGAATGTATTTGCATTCGGAGTTTGACGCAATTGAACGGGTAGAAATACTTAAGAATCTCAGGCTTGGTGAGTTTGACGTTGTTGTAGGTGTAAACCTGTTGAGAGAAGGGCTTGATCTGCCTGAGGTATCATTGGTCGCTATATTGGATGCTGATAAGGAGGGGTTTCTTCGTTCCGAGACGTCTCTTGTCCAGACGATAGGGAGGACGGCAAGAAATGTAAACGCGGAGGTTATATTATATGCTGATGAAGTAACCCGATCCATGCAGAGGGCAATGGACGAGACTGAGAGAAGGCGTAAAATTCAGCTTGAGCATAATAAACAGAATGATATTACACCACAGACTATACGCAAGGAGATCAGGAAGAGTATTGAGGAAGAGAGCACTTCAAAAAAAATTGCAAGGCAGATGGTCAAAGAGGATGAGGCCGAATACGTAACCCAGGAATATATAAGAGAGCTTGAAGAAGAGATGCTACAGGCCGCCAGCGATCTTAATTTTGAAAAGGCTGCGGAAATCCGGGACAGGGTGCTGAAATTACAATCTTAGACACGGATTTGTACGAAAGACTGTAGACACGAATGACACAAATTATCACAAATTAACGGTTACTAAAATATCATGGATGATAGGTTAATTTATAAGGAGGAATCGTATAGAATAATTGGTTTGTGCATGGAAGTTCATGGGATACTTGGCAAAGGACATAGTGAGGTGGTTTATAAGGATGCTCTGGAGCATGAGTTTTCAATCAACCGGATACCATTTTCAAGAGAAAAAACTTTAAAATAGAATACAAAGAAATTATACTGCCAAGGGGATATTATACAGATTTTGTGGTATATGATAAAATAAAACTGGAATTCAAAGCGGTAAAAAGTCTTACCAACAGCCATGTGAAACAGACCCTGAACTACCTTGCTGCATCAAAGCTGAAACTCGGGTTACTGGTTAATTTTGGAGAAAACAGTCTAACCCATAAAAGAGTTATTTTATAAAAATTAGTGCTAATTAGTGAAATTAGTGTCAGTAATCTTCGTGTAAATTGGTGAAATTCGTGTCTAAATTTGATTTCAAAAAAATAAAAGATCTCGTTGAACTTGCGATAAAAGAAGATGTCGGAGACGGAGACATTACTTCAAAGCTGTTTGTCCCTGAAGGTTCCGAATCAGATGGAAAATTAATAGCGAAAGAAACCGGTATTATTGCTGGGTTACCGGTTGTTGGATACGTCCTTTCACAAATAGATAAGGATTTAGTCCTCACGGTAAACATGGAAGATGGTTCAAGGGTTGAAAAAGGGTCTGTAATAGCAAGTGCTAAAGGTTTAACGTTGTCATTGTTGTCAGCAGAAAGGCTGGTGTTGAATTTTCTGCAGAGGCTTTCCGGCATTGCTACGGCAACTAACAGGTTTGCTGAAAAAGTCAAAGGATATAAAACTCAGATTCTGGACACACGGAAGACTGCACCCGGGTGGCGCTATCTGGAGAAATATGCTGTAAGAATCGGTGGCGGTGTTAATCATAGAATGGGGCTGTATGACCAGATTCTGATAAAAGACAATCATCTCAAGATTGTGGATTCGGAAAAAGAGAGCGCTGATATAGGCAGCCTGGTAACAAAGGCCAGAGGACAAACAGCAAATGGAATGCTTATAGAAGTTGAGGTGGAAGATTTATGCCAGATAAAGGAGGTTGTGAATGCCGGTGTTGATATAATACTGTTTGACAATATGGTACCATCAAAAATAGAAGAAGCTGTCGAGATGGTTAAGGAGTTAGAAAATAGTAGAGATGTGGTGACGGGAAGTACGATCTTAACGGAAGCTTCAGGTAATATTACCATTGAAAATATTGAAGAGTATGCGAAGGCAGGAGTGGATAGAATATCAGTAGGGTCAATTACTCATTCGGCCAAGGCGTTGGATATATCTTTTGATATAAATTAGACTCAATGAAAAATTCAATAGATTTGTTACGGTTTTGTCAATTCTGTGTACTTGCTAATTTCAAATAGAAATCATTATTAGGGTATTGATAAATTATAAAGCAATGCTATACTTCTAATAGATATTTATATATTTCTAAAAATGTTGACTTTGTCATTGCATATAATGCAGTATACATTAATGCACATAACCTGAAACAGATATAGACTCTCGATAGAAAGCATTTTTCAAGAATTCAAGATAAACAAATCGAAAGATTTTAATTTTATATGAGTAATGAAATAATAATCGTTTTTACGGATTTAGACGGTACATTACTGGATCACAGTACGTACTCTTACAGTGAGGCGGAAAACGCGTTGAGATCGCTCAGGGAGAAAGGTATCCACCTTGTTTTATGTTCCAGTAAATCCAGGGATGAAATAAAAATTTATCGAGATAAACTGTCAAATAATGAACCCTTTATATCAGAAAACGGGGGCGCTATATACATTCCTGAAAAGTATGGTCTGAAGTGCGAGTTTAATAAAACGGATAACGGTTTTTTAGTGGTAGAGATTGGTGCAGAATATGAAATCCTTAAAACTGCATTTGATAAAATAAAAAGAGAGACTGGCGTGCAGTTAAAAGGTATTGCTGAGTTTACGGTAGATGAAATTGTTGATTTGACAGGCTTGAGTAGAGAAGAAGCCTGTTTTGCACAAAAGAAAGAGTATTCGCTGCCTTTTCTTATTGACGGTAGCGAAGAGGATATTGAGAAGATTAAAAATAAGATACAATTATCAGGTTTCAATTATACAGAAGGTGCAAGGTTTGCCTACATGATGGGTGGAAATGATAAGGGGAAGGCTGTCAGTTTTCTGATAGATATTTTTAGAAAGAATTATACGGAGACAGAAATATTAACTGTTGGCCTGGGGGACAGTTTAAACGATCTTCCGATGTTGGAAGCAGTTGATAAGAAATTCCTTGTGAAGAAGAAATTAGGGAACTACGAGGAGCGAATAAAGGTTAAAGACCTTAATTATGCCGATGGTATAGGACCGGTTGGTTGGAATAAAGCTATTTTAGGTCTGTTTGGTAAGTAGTAATCAGCTGACCGGTTTTAAAAAATTACGCGGAATGTACACAAAGGTGGTGTATAAAATATTCGATACAGCAGACACTTCGACTCCGTTCAGTGTGACATCGTTCAAAGCGCTTATCGCATCTTCAGCCTGAGCGGAGTTGAAGGATATTTTTGCAGGACGCAAATAAAACAGGAGGTTTGTACTATGGGTGACTTTCATCAGTCAGGAGAAATAACAACACTGCACAGGTTTGGTAACCGGGATATTGCCAAATTGGAAGCCGAAATAAAGAAGCTCTCGCGTTTGAGACCTATTGCTCTGGTATTGCCAGCAATTTTTGCCGAACTGGAAGGCACTGCTCTGCCTAAGATTTTAAATGAATTAAAGGAGGTTAAATATTTAAAACAAATCATTATTACCATGGGACGGTTTAACAGGGAGCAGTTTAAATACGCTAAGAAATTCTTTTCTATTCTACCTCAGGAGGTAACGTTGATATGGAATGATGGCCCCAGGATCAAGAAGCTTTACAAACTACTTGATGAAAAGAATGTTTCTGCGGGAACTGACGGAAAGGGCAGGTCCGCATGGATGGCGTACGGTTATATTCTGGCCAGTGAAAAATCAAAGGTAATTGTTTTGCACGACTGTGACGTGCAGACATATAACAGGGAATTCCTTGCACGATTATGTTACCCTGTTGTCAATCATAATCTGGATTTTGAGTTTTGCAAGGGATATTATAGCCGCATTACGGACCGTATGCATGGAAGAGTAACCAGACTCTTTGTTACTCCCCTTTTAAGGGCCCTGCGCAGGTTATTGGGAGATCTGGATTTCCTGAAATATATGGATAGCTTCAGGTATATTCTTGCAGGAGAGTTTTCCATGTTGGCTGACCTGGCAAGGGTAAACAGAATCCCCGGTGATTGGGGACTTGAGGTCGGTGTATTGGCAGAAATCTACAGAAATTGTTCTAAAAAAAGAATTTGCCAGGTGGATATCTGTGAGACTTACGAACATAAACATCAGCCGCTCTCTGAAGAAAATATTACAACAGGATTAATGAAAATGAGTATGGACATTACCAGGACCATTTTTACCACACTGGCAAGTACCGGCATAGTATTCAATGACGGTTTCTTCAGGACACTGAGGACCACATATCTAAGGACTGCCCAGGCTTTCATTGAACAATTTGAAACTGATTCAGCAATAAATGGTCTGTTTTTTGACAGGCATCTTGAGACAAAAGCTGTAGAGGCTTTTGCTAACGGGCTCAGGATGACCGGAGATAAATTCCTTGAAGACCCGACCGACTCTCCACTCATACCGAACTGGAGCAGAGTAAATTCGGCAATACCTGATTTTTTTGAAAAGCTTATTGATGCAGTTGATAGTGATAATAAATAAATGAATGCTTTAAAGATAAGAGATAATATTTATTGGGTTGGAGCATTAGACCCTGAAATGAGAATATTTGATTTAGTCTTCAAAACTGATCATGGATCTACTTATAATTCATATTTAATTAAGGATGAGAAAGTTGCACTAATAGATACAGTTAAAGGGGCTTTTACAACAGAGTTTATTTCAAGGATTAAATCACAAGTTGACCTTAAGGACATTGATTATATCATTACAAGCCATACAGAGCCTGATCACTCAGGTGCACTTCCGGAGTTGTTGAAATACGCGATTAACGCAAAGATTATAGTTTCAAAGGCTGGTCGGTATCTGCTGAAAAACATACTCAATATGCCCATAGATCTGACAACTACTGATGAGTGTCCGGAGATAGATCTGGGTACATACAGACTGAAATTTTTTCCCGCACCGTATTTACATTGGCCGGATACTGTTTTCACATATCTGAATGAGGAGAAAATACTTTTTACCTGTGATGCGTTTGGCGCACATTATTGTGATGAAAGGATGTTCGATGATCTGGTTGGCGATTTTGACCCCCATTTTCACTACTACTATGACAGTATAATGCGTCCGTTTAAACCGTATATCCTCAAAACAATAGAAAAAATTGAGAATTTAGATATTGATATTATTGCAGCCGCACATGGGCCGATTATACGAAAAAATCCATGGAAGTATGTTGAAAGCTACCGTAGCTGGAGCCAGCGCCAGACAGATGAAAAAAAGAATATCTTAATTCTGTATGTCAGTATATATAACAGTACTAAAAAAATGGCGGAAGCCATTGCTGAAGGAATTTTAAAAAAGGGAGTGAGTGTTAAAAAGATAGAGGTAAATGAGACAGACCCTCAATTTGTCAGGGATGCCATCGAAAGAGCAGATGGTATAATTGTCGGATCTCCAACAATTGTCGGGGATGTTCCAAAACCTGTATGGGACGCGCTTTCCCTTCTTTCCACTGTTAAATCCGAAATCAAGTTGGGGGCCGCTTTCGGGTCCTATGGTTGGAGTGGTGAAGCTGCGAAAATGATTGAGGATAGACTGAGTGGACTGCACATAAAACTCCATAAACCATCATTAAGAGTAAAATTAATTCCGGAAGATAAAACCTTGCAAGAGTGCCGGGAATTTGGAAAAGAGTTTGCAATTGCTCTGGAACAAAAATAAATATTACTTTAATTTCATACCTTATGGTTGACATCTTTTCATTAATTTCACGCTTGGCTTATCATGCATTAGCTTTACAATTTCCTGCAATATATTCTTAAACTGAAAATGTCTGATCTCAGAAAACACGCAAATGATATCTTTAATAGATTAGGTTTTAATAGCTATCTGTTTGGTTTTTAGACATTAATAATAAAAAAATGGTATGATTTGTGCGAGTATAAAAATCCGTACAATATTTGATGATAATGGACTAAATACGGTAAACCAAAAGCATTTAGTGTTTAAAAATTATACAACTATAAAAGAATAAAGCTGAATAAAGAGTTAAATTTAAATTATAGATACATGCTGCTTTTTGGAAGTTTTTGTGTCATATCTGTACAGAGTTTTGTTTTTTATGAAAGAATTTTGGGAGAGTGGAGCTTGCTGAATGGCTGTACTTGATGCTAATAATTCCATAACTATATTACGGGATATCTATTGGGTTGGTTTCTATGATAAAGAATCAGACCTCCACTGTAATGCCTACCTTATCACCGATGATAAGGATATAATACTTATAGACCCCGGCTCAATCCCTCATTTTTCTATAGTTATGAGGAAAGTTTTAGACATTGTTAACCCTGGAGATATTACAAAGATAATCGTGACTCATCAGGACCCGGATGTCTGTGGCAACTTGCCCGTTGTCGAAAGCTTGATTGATAACAAAGATCTGGATGTTGTCATTCATTCAAGTTGCTCCCGCCTCATACGTCATTATGGTATAAATTCAAATATTTACGAAGTAGACAAACATGATAATAAACTTAAACTGAAGAGCGGAAGAGTGCTGGAGTTCTTTCATACTCCTTACTTACACTCGCCGTTCGCGATGATAATGTATGATGTTAAAACGAAGACCCTCTTTACCAGCGACCTCTTAGGGGGTATTTCTAAAAACTGGTCACTCTTTGCAGAGAAGGGTTTTCTTGAATCTATGAAAGTGTGGCATCAGATGACTATGCCCAGTAGCCATATATTAAAAAAGTGTATGAATGGTCTTGAAAAACTTGAGTTAGAGCGTATTCTACCCCAACATGGCTCCATCCTCCAAGGTGACCAGATAAAGGAGGCTATTGAGTGTCTAAAGTCAATTAAATGCGGTGTAGAGACCATAAAGGGAGTAAAACTCTATGAATAGTGACGATACGCTAAGTACAGGGACGAGGCATATCCTGGAGGCCCAGGGTATTAATAAGGAATTAATAGAAAAAACGCTGGAGATGCGGGCTATGGCTTACATTGCCAACATAAAATCCAATCTCCTTACCGATACAATCTTTAAAACTGATTCCTGTAAGAAGGGATTGGACATTGCTCCACTTGACCTGGAGAAGAAAGTTGACAGCCGAACCCGGGAATTACAAATTGCTGTTGAAACGCTAAAGGCGACACAGGAACAGCTAAGAAAAAACAATGAAGAACTTGAGACTCGTGTTAACGAGCGTACTGCTGAGATTCTCAAGTTATCCCATACCATTGAACAGAGCCCAAGTGTTGTTCTGATTACAGATACTGAAGGCAACATAGAATACGTTAATCCACGGTTTACTAAGATAACAGGCTATACATTTGAAGATGCTATTGGGCAAAACCCTCGTATCTTGAAGTCAGGAAAAAATACAGACGAAGAGTACAAACAATTATGGGATACTATTATGTCTGGTAATGAATGGCGGGGAGAATTGTGCAATAAGAAAAAAAATGGAGAATTGTATTGGGAGTCTGTGTCAATTTCATCTTTCAAAAATAGAGAAGGGCTTATTAGTAGTTTTATTGCCGTAACGGAAGATATTACAGAGCGCAAGTCAGCTGAAGAAAAATTGCGTTATGCGAGGGGCTACTCAGACTCCCTCATCAACAGCTCTCTTGATATGATCATCTCTGTAGATAAAGAAAGGAATATCGTTACATTCAATCCGGCTGCAGAGAAGACCTTTGGTTATAAAAAAGAAGAAGTGTTAGGTAAGCATGTAGGCATATTGTATGGAAAAAAACCCCAGGATTTACAAATTTATGAAGTTGCCATTAAATCCAGCGAATACGAAGGAGAAGTAATAAACAGGAGGAAGGATGGGAGCGAATTTGTCTCCCAGCTTTCTACAACAGTGTTGTATGATCCAGACGGTGATATCATTGGCCTCATGGGCATATCACGCGATATCACTGAGCGCAAGAATAACGAAATAAAACTTCTGGCGGCAATGGAAGAAGCCAAATCTGCTAATGAGGCCAAATCAACCTTCCTGTCTAGTATGAGTCACGAAATACGAACACCCATGAACTCAATACTCGGTTTTGCACAGTTACTTATATCGAATCCACAAGAACCTCTTGCGGAATCTCAGAAGGAAAAAGTAAATCATATATTAGATTCCGGACATCTCCTGCTTAAACTCATTAATGAAATCCTGGATCTTTCAAGTATTGAGTCCGGTAAGCTTCAAATTTCAATGGAAAGTGTTGATGCGGCTTCCGTTATAGATGAAGTTATCGCATCTGTTGATCCAATGGGACAAAACCATAAGATACATATTATCAACTCAGTGGAACATTCAGGTCAATTTGTTATGGCAGATTACACACGATTGAAACAGGTCCTCATAAACTTGTTATCAAATGCAATAAAATATAATCGTGTTAATGGTACAATAACCGTATGGAATGAGTTGACCGAAGCAAATAAGATACGGATAGCCGTTGAGGATACCGGGTTGGGTATCGCGAAGGAGAGGCTTGAATCCTTATTCGAACCATTCAACCGTCTAGGAGCTGAAACGCTAAATAAAGAAGGCACAGGAATTGGCCTGACGATTACAAAACGATTGGTAGAACTAATGGGTGGCAGTATTCATGTGGATAGTGTCATTGGGAAGGGTACAAAGTTTTATGTTGATTTAGAAAAGGCCAAGGCCCCTTCGTTTAAAACGGTTAATACAAAAGATGTTTTAGATGGTAGCAAACTCCTTGAAAAAAAAGAAAAAAAGACATTGCTTTATATCGAAAACAATCCAGCAAATTTAAAACTTGTGGAAAGTATTCTAAAGTGTCAACCGGGCATTGATTTACTTTCTACCACACAGGCCCAGGTCGGTATAACAATTGCCCGAGTCCAGCAACCGGATGCTATCTTGATGGATACTAACCTTCCCGGTATGGATGGATTTGAGGCGTTAAGGATTCTGAAAAGTGTTGACGCTACGAAAGAGATTCCCGTTATTGCCATAAGCGCTAATGCCATGTCCGAAGATATTAAGAGAGGGAAAGCTTGTGGCTTTGTTGACTATATTACGAAACCGATAAATATAAATGAATTTCTTGAGGTAATTGACGGTATTTAACATATCCCGTCCCTGAGAGAACGGATTTTTTTAACAGATGTGTCTTCTCCTTTTAAACGGATACATCCGGAGACTTTCTCTATGCGGTCTTTATACTCAATTTCTTCACCATAACTTAACCTGAGTGCAAGATCAATAGCCTCAGAATTTTTTCTTACCTTAAATCGTCTTTTGGCTTTACTTAACATCTCTTCTCTTTTAGGCGTAAGGCGAATTGTAATTGTCCGGTTCATCACACACCTTCATTTAATGTGTCACATAGTAATAAAGGTAACACATTGTGTCAATGCAGTTTATAAAATGGATTGAACAAACAAGATACTCATGCAGATAATAAAGATTTGATTTTTCCCCTTTATGATAAAATCGAAAAAATTACTATAATGGTGATATCTGTAGCCACCCATGCCCATAGCGCACGATACATTCCCTTTTTTTGGGGATAGAGACTTCCTTGTGCTATCCATGGAATCAGTATGATTAACCAGAAGGATAAGGGAATAATGAGAATATAAAACCTGATGTGTTCTATAAAAAGGACAACCCCAAAAATCGTAAAAGCACAGATCAGGCAAACGAATGAAAGTTTGATTGATCTATCAATGCCCAGGACTACAGCAAGAGTTTTGTCCCCCTTGTCCCGATCTTCATCAAACTGATATATCTGTGTTAAAGGGTAAAGAGACCCGAACAGAAATATATAACCTGTACAGATAAGGATGATAACAAGATTTATTTGTCCGAACACACATGCCCAGCCTGCATATGTTGTAAAGGCACCGTAACCCATAACGCAAATGAATATATCACTTCCGGCCCTTGCCTTTAACCTGACCGGTGGACATGAGTACGCAATGCTCATAAAAAAACATATCCAGAATACCGTGGCAAATTGGAATGAAACAGAGAACGAGATAATACCGCCGGTGACCATGAAAAGCAGACCAAATAACCAGAGACCATCCGGAACAGGTGGTGGTGAATCGAGATAACCGATATCTCCTGTGTCATTATCAAAGGCGCTGTTAAAGGCGAGACTTCCGCCATTCAACATGACGGCCCATACAAATGCTCCAATTAATAGAGAAAGTATATTACCTGACCATTCCGAAGGCGGTAATGCAATTAAATAACCGACAGTCATATGACCTGCTACTATCGGCCAGGAGCGAGGCCTTAAATGCAAAAAGTAATCTTTTACCATTGTGCTTTTAGAATAATCCAGTACACAAGTAAACTATTTCACCGGTATCAACTCAGCCCTTCTGTTCAAGGCCCGTCCCTCTTTTGTATCGTTAGTGGCTATCGGCTTTGACAATCCTAATCCAACTGAAGTGATTCGTGATTTTCCAATGCCTTTTTTGATCAGATAATCCTTTATTGCCTTTGCCCTCTTTCTCGACAGTTCCAGATTGTATTTCGCGGAACCGATATTATCTGTATGCCCCTCCACTCTGATCTTTAAGTGTGGAGCCCTTTTCAGAATATTAATAATATTATCGAGATTAGTATTAAACTGCGGTTTTACATCCCACTTTTTATAATCAAATTTTACCCCTTTGACGACCCAGCAACCACGATTATCAACAATAGCACCTCTTGGAGTACCCGGGCATCTGTCTTTATCATCGGCAACACCATCTCCATCACTATCCACGGCGCACCCAAAAGCATTAACTTTAATTCCGGGAGGTGTGTCTGGACATTTATCTGCATCATCGGGAACACCATCTCCGTCACTGTCCCTCGCAAGAAATACCTTTCTTATAAAATCGGCCATCTCTTCGTTTGTTGCAATCTCTTCAGCCGTTACCGAGAAACCACATCTCATTTCTGAAGCGAGTTTTTCCATAAATTCCCTGCTTTCTGTCTTACTTCCCACCCAAATCGTGTAGAGACATGTTCTGTCTCCAAATTGGTTTTTCAGGGTCTTAACTTTAATGAGTGGCTCATCTTTCAGCTTTTCTCCGTCACTTATAAGAATTACGGCACTCTTGCCCCTTGTAGAACCTAAAATTTCACTTGTAGCTCCAATAGCAAGACCCGCAGGACTATGTCCACCGGGAGATATTATGCTTTGTAAAGCATACTCCAAATCGGGTTTGGAATGTGTAGTCGGCCCGTATACCGCCTCAGTAAGTTTCCCCTTATCCAGATAACCATAACCAAATCTCTGAAGGGTCCCTTGAATCTTCATCTGAGGTAGAGCGTTGTTCATTCGACTGATAATATCTTTCGCGATCGTAAACCTGGAATATCGCCCGCCAATCTTATCTTTGTAAACAGAACTCATAGATGACGACGAATCCAGAATTATAATAAAACTGTCAACCTTAGGTACATACCCTGCTATTTGAAGTCCTTGAGTCTGAGATTGAGGAGGCAATGTGTCCATACTCAGAAAGTTTAAACTTTTGAAGTCCAAACTTTTAAATTGAAAACATCCGGTTTGTAACGAAACAAATATTGCTAAACACGCAAATAGTAACAGTTTTCTTTTCATTGAGTACTCCATTAAAAAGATTATAGAAGAACTTTATAGAAGTGTAAGTAATACGGTCAACTCTTCCTTGTGCAATTTGCCAACTAATAGGATTGTAAAGATTTATTCAAAAAGATCAAGCCTGCTTATATCCTCTTCTCTCTAAATTCTATATTCTCTATGCTCGTTGACAACAGAACATCCTCTCCTTTCATACTTCGGCACTCAGACAATTACCAGGAAAACAGTTCAGTCAAGAATTACATTTTATTTTCTCACGATGAATGGTATAAAGAACTGTATAAAAAACATAAACCATAGACAAATTGTTCTGTACAAGACAAAATTGAATTTTTGTATGTAACTACCAAACAGATTGACAAAACTTATAGATTCATAATCACCCCTCATTCTCAAGGAGGGTATTAAAGCCATCGGCGCTTATTGTCCGAGGAAAATCCTCGGTGTTTTCTGTTCCACGAAGAATGTGGAAATGACAACTTTTTGACGACAGATGAAATAATTACAATAACCTAATCGAACACCACTGATTAATATTATTACAAAAAGGAGAAGAATTATTATGGAACCGGTAAATGTATTTCTTGACATAGAAACTGATGGTGAAGAGCTGGGACGTATAGAGATTGAATTACACGTGGATATTGCTCCTAAGACAGCCGAAAATTTTCGTGCTCTGTGTACAGGCGAAAAGGGGTTTGGATATAAGGATAGTACGTTCCACAGGATTATTCCCGATTTTATGATACAGGGAGGTGATTTTACGAACCATAACGGGACAGGCGGCAAGTCGATCTACGGTTCAAAATTTGATGATGAGAACTTTGAACTTAAACACACCGAACCGGGGCTTTTGTCAATGGCAAACGCGGGTCCCAACACAAACAGTTCGCAATTTTTTATCACCACTGTGGTAACCCCCTGGCTTGACGACAAGCACGTTGTTTTTGGAAAGGTGACCGATGGCATGGAGGTAGTCAAAAAGATAGAGGCTTTGGGGTCGCAAATGGGCGAACCTTCGAAACAGGTCACCATTTGTAACTGTGGTGAGTTAAAAGACTAAATAAGTGCCTGAAGTGTAAATTGCACTAAAGTTAAAGAGATAGTACGTATTAAGATAACAGTGACATGCTCCCCTCTTTCGGAAGAACCAAAGCGAGAATCCTGTCGAAAGAGAGGAGCGTCATCAGACAGTGAATTCAATAGTACCGATTTTTCATTTCTACAAGTAATTTTATTCTGATTTAAATTTCAACAAACGCCTTGTCAGGTTGCTTATTACCGGAGCGGTTTTTTCTCTCCACATCAGGGCAGCGGGAGTAACGACAAGCGTCAGGACAGTTGAAAAGCTGAGACCGGAAACAATCGCTGTTGAGAGCTGGACCCACCATTGTGTTGAAGGTGCGCCAATACTGGTTTTACGTGATATAAAATCAATATTTAACTGAAGGACCATAGGCATCAGACCGATGACCGTTGTAATCGTCGTCAACAAGACAGGCCGAAGACGCTGCGCTCCCGTGCGAAGAATAATTTCACGAATATCCATAGTGTCGCCATATTGACGACGCAGATGATCAAATGTATCGATCAGCACGATATTGTTGTTCACGATAATCCCGGCAAGAGCAATTACCCCAACTCCAGTCATGACAATGCCGAATGGTTGACCGGTAACCATTAAACCGATCATCACTCCAATAGTAGACATGATTACCGCCGTCAGAATTAAAAAGGCACTGTAAAAACTGTTAAACTGCGTAACCAGGATTATTGCCATCAAAAACAGAGCAACGATAAAAGCTTTTGTCAGAAAAGATTGTGAATTACGCTGGTCTTCGTCCTGTCCTTTAAATGTGATCTCTACTTCCGGATCAAGCTTGTCAAGATTTTTGTTCAGCCATCCTTTTATCTGCTCAACCTTTGCGTTAATATTTATATCAGGCGGCAAGTCAGCCTTTACCGTCACAATCCGTCTCTGATCAGAACGATATATCACACCTACAGCAGGCTTTGCGGAACGGTTAACAAAACTGCTGATCGGGACTGACCCGCCAGCACTTTCAATGCGCACATTGTCCAACTGATCCAGTGTCCGATCCCCTCTGCCATGACGGATTACAATATCAATCTCATCATCACTTTCATTTGGCCTGTATTCAGCTACTTTCAATCCGTTGGTTACCATGCGGATATAGTTGCCGATTGTAGTTATATCCATCCCGAATTTTGATGCCTGTGCCCTGTCAACCTCCAGCTCCCATTCGATACCGGGAATAGGTCTTGTGTCTTCTATATCCCGAAAACCACCCAACTCCTCCAGCACATCCTGGATTTGCACTGTCGCCGGTCCCAGCTTTTCCGGAAAACGAGAAGCGATTTGAATCTCTACTGCCTTACCCGCAGCAGGGCCTTCCTCCTGCTCACGGGTCTCAATAAAAATGCCGGCCAGATTTCCGGCTTTTTCTCTAATTTCATTTAATATTTCACTTGCCGGTCTGCGCGTATTCCAATCGGTAAACTCAATCTGGATCTGCCCGATTGAGTCCTCCGGTAAATCTGTCCCCTTCTGTTTTGATGTTCCAATCCTAGAGTACATGGTTTCAATTCCATCAATTTCAAGAATTATGTCTTCCACATCTTTTACCAATTTATCCTGTTCGTAAATAGAGAGGTTGCCTCTGGCATGGACCAGAACGGATGCAAAATCCGGCTCAATACTTGGAAAGAATTCAACACCTTTTCCTAATTTCATGTAAGTAAATTGAACACCAATCAACAACGCCAGAGCCAGAAGAAGTACTCGTCCGGGACGTTTTATCGCAACTTCTAACACGGAAAGATACCATCCTGTGAAGCCGGTAATTGTCTTCATGTCTCCATCTTCCGAAGCGGTAAGCATCTGCATCATTTTAGGATCGCCGGCCGCACCGGGTTTCCCATACAAAGCGCCCAGTGTCGGAACAAAGATCAGCGCCATGAGCATGGATGATGCCAGGACCGCTATCAGGGTAATCGGCAGATATTTCATAAACTCACCAACTGTATCCGGCCAGAACAGAAGAGGCGCGAATGCTGCCAATGTCGTTGCTGTTGAAGATATGATCGGCCAGGCCATACGCCTTGCCGCTTCACCATAAGCCTTCTCTCTTGCGACCCCTTCCGACAGTTTCCGGTCAGCATATTCGGTGACAACGATGGCGCCATCGACCAACATACCAATTGAAAGGGTAAGGGTAAAAAGTACAACAATGTTGACCGTCAGGCCCATTATATAGATAACAAAAATACCAGTGAGAAATGCGCCGGGAATAGCAATTCCCACAAGTGTTGCAGTACGGACACCAAGCGCAAAGACGACTACTATCATTACAAGAATAATGGCGCTGATCACGTTGTTCTGCAAATCAAGCAGCATTGTTTTAATCTGCTCAGACCCGTCCTGTGTGAAAGATACTTCTATGCCTTGAGGCCAGAATACTCTCTCCGCCGCGACTATCTTGCGCACAGCTTTTACCGTATCGATAATATTCTCACCGGAACGTTTAACCACCTCTATCGCAATAGCCCGCTCTCCACGAAGACGCGCGATACTGTCAGGGTCTTTAAAAGTCCGGCGAATCTCTGCAATATCACGAACCTTAATAACGGAATCTTCTTTCACACGTAAAGGCATGTTCATAACATCGTGGACAGTTTCAAAAAGCCCCGGTACTTTAATTGCAAAACGTCCGGCCCCGGTATCCAGATTACCCGCGGCAACAAGACGATTGGACACCTTAAATAGATTCAGGATATCGCTGCCATTCAACGCGTAGCTCTCAAGTAACTCCGGATTTACGATGACTTCAACAAGTTCTTCTCTGTCACCGGCAATATTCACATCCAGCACAGAGGAGATTGTCTCTATCCTGTCCTGTAAATTCTGTGCCAATTTTAACAGTGTCCGTTCCGGTACCTTGCCAGAGAGGGTGACAACCAGAACCGGGAACAGACTGAAATTCACCTCAGTAACGCTCGGTTCCTCAACATCATCCGGTAATTCTGGCCGGGCCTGGTCCACGGCTTTCTGTACGTCATCAAGAGCTGTGTCCTTGTCAAACCCCGCCTGAAATTCCAACAGAACAAAACCCCCACCCTGATACGCAGTAGACTTCATCTCCTTTACACCTTCAATAGTGGCCAGCTCCTGCTCCATCGGCCGCAGTAATAACCGTTCGGAATCATCCGGAGATATACCTTCCAGAGACATGGAGATATATATTTGTGGAATATCAATATCTGGTGAGGACTCTTTAGCGATATCAACATAAGCATACGTTCCGGCAATAAGCAGTAATATCAGTATCGAAAGGACAGTCCGGCTGTGATGAATAGCAGCATTAATCATAACAAGCCATCTCCATCCGCCACTATCGGCTGGACAGTCTGACCGTGGGAGACAAATTCCTGTCCCACCGTTATTAGCCTTACATTATCAGGAAGCCCGAGGATCCACATATAATCCGAGGTATCTGACAGAACCGTCACAGGAATGAATTGTGCTTTATTTTGATCATCCACAATCTTTACTCCAACCTGACCTGCATCATTCAGTGATAGAACTGATGGTGAGATTTTGTGTGCCTTCTTTTCTTTTAACGAAATCCTGACTTTTGCCGTCAAGCCGTCCTTAATTGAATAATCAGGATTAGGTGTTGTGATTTCAACGCGGAATGTTCTTGTCTCCGGATCTGCGACAGGAGCAATATAGCTTACTTCTCCCATGACAGTTTCACCATTTAAAAATTCTGCCAAAGCTTTTTGACCCAGACTGACACTGGAGATATTGCGTTCCGAAACAGAGACTACCAGTTCAATCGGGTCCATATCCACAATCGTAAATATCGGATCAGCAACCGAAACATAATCACCTACCTCAACCACCTGATCGTAGATCAAACCTTTAAAAGGCGCTTGTATTTTAGTGTTTTCCTGCGCAATGACGGCCTTTGTCAATACAGCACGTGCTGTTTCCAGATCAGCAAGAGACTGTGCTAATGTAACTTTTGAATTAAATCCCTTATCTTCTAATGACCTGGCCGCGTCATATTCAATCTGCCTTTGTGCAAATCGTTGCTTTGCTTCTATAACTTTAGCTTCACGGTCACTCATTTCAATTCTTGCAATGATTTCATGTTCTTCAACACTGGCTCCTTTTTCTTTCAGGAGCACCTGAATCTGGCCTTTGATTTTGGCCTTAATTGCAACAGTACGCGCCGCATTTGTACGTCCTGTTACAACAATATCATTTGCATACGACTGTGACACGATATCTCGAACTCGAACTTCTGCAACCTTTGTGATCGTTGTACCAGCCGCAGATCCTTTGACGTTTCCACCAGCTCCTGAGAAAAAAATACCGGACAAAATCCAAATCAGCGCAACTATAGATATACTGGCTGCTATATATTTTGAAGACTTCATATTCTTATTCCTTAGTTGTTATTATACGGTAATGAGCGCTTATCAAGCAAAACTTGTCGCACCCCGGGAAAGGGAAGACAAAAGCCAGCAGACTCGATTCCCGCAGAAAGAATACGGGAATAGCTGCAGACAATAAAATTAAATGCACGCAAAAGCCTGACTGGAAACTATTGATGATAGCCAGGGCTTTCTAAGTTTAATTTTTTCATTGGATAGTGTTTTAAATTTTTAGTGGCCAGGACTGCATTTTCTGCTAATGCTGTAGCAGCTATCAAACAATTATCTAATTCCAGCTTTTGCGACTTTGTATCTCTCTTAAATTCTCCTGCAATTCTGGCTATCTCTTCTGATATGGGAATTGAAAAAAGACCGTCAAGGAGTGTTGTCGTTTTTTTCTCTTCAGTTTTTCTCATACCGGCATATATCTCAGCAATTGTAATAACAGAACAACAAAGAGTAGCATCTTTAGACAGTATAGATAAATAGTTTCTGGCCCCTTCTATACCTCTAAGAAAATCAATAAGTATATCAGAATCTATCAGAAACTTTTTCATCCTCAGGCCTTTCCTGCCCTGCTTGATTTTCTTATCCGCCTTATATACTTGTCAGTTCCCTCCGCCAGCTCAGGGTGGCACTCGCTCTTCCATGCACCAAAGCTCTCTTTCATGGCTTTTTTTAGTTTTATACTTTTTAACTCTTTCTTTAATGCTTCGGCAACCACTTTACTTTGCTCCATTCGGGGAACATTCTTTTTCAAGTCTTCAAGTAATTCTTTCGGTAAGAGGAAGTTTGCCTGTTTCGTCAATACTTTCATAAATATATCTCCTTAAAACCTTAGAACCTATAGTGTTAGAATATATCCTATATTAATTCCTATGTCAATCTGTTCTTTTATTCTTCCCAACTCTTGCTCACAATTGAAAAGGTAAGTATAATTTCTTTGTGAAAGATTTACTCAAACTTATTCATAAAGACGAGAAGTACAGACAGGTATCTGCTGACCTCGCATCAGGCAAGGATTGTCACGTTCAGGGATTATGGGGATCTTCAGCCGCTTTTCTTATAGCTGGCCTTACAAGCGACAGAAGCCTTTCCGGAAAAAGAGAAATCCTCTTTATAACTTCCAGCATTGAGGAGGCAGAAGAAGCCTTTGAGGATTTAAGCATTTTTCTTCATGAAAGCCCTGTTTTTTTCCCTGTCTCAGAGGATGCTATCTCTGTTGAGTCATTACCTGACGCTAACACTTATGTTCAGCAAATAAATGTTTTATATCAACTGCTGTCAGAAAATAGTAAATCTACCAACAGAATTATCATAACCCCAATCCAGTCGCTCTTACAACATGTACCTTCACCGGAAGTGATAGAGAAAAATATACTCACAATCAAGATTGGTCAGGAATACAAACAGGAATATATTGTAGAGTGGTTGATTAAAGGCGGTTTTGAGCGGACGGGTATTGTTGAATTACCAGGAGAGTTCAGCTTGAGGGGTGGAATAATCGATATTTTTCCATTTGCTTCCTTGAAGGAGTTCGAACAGGGCAATGATATTACGGCTGATGGTGTGGCGGGTGAAATGCCTTATCGCATAGAGTTCTTTGGAGACGAAATTGACTCTATCCGTAAGTTTAACACAGAGACGCAATTATCAGCAATGAGAGTTAATGAATGTAAAATACTTAGTGTACAAACTGAGCAGATCAATGCGCTTACTCATCCGGAATCCAACGTCACTCTACGAGAAGGGTCAGGTAAACAAAAAGGCAAGCACAGCTCTCTTATTGATTATATGCCGGAAGGCTCATGGATTATTTTTAAGGAATATGAAAATATAGATAGCAAGGCAGAGCACATAAACAGTAACTTACAATCTCATGATAAGATTTTTTCTTTCAATCGTATTATAAAATCATGTAAAGATTTCAGGAAAATATGTCTTTCCAGGTTAACACTTAAACGAGAAAATACATTTTCATTTAATATAAAAGCCTTGGACAATTTTGACCATGATGTCGATAACTCAATTCAAAAGATCGGAAAAATCAGGGACTCTTACAATCATGCCATAATCTTTTGTGGTAATCAGGCCGAAGAACAGAGGCTAAGTGAACTCCTGTCATCAGACAGTAATTCCAAACCGGTCTCCCACAAGACAAAATTAAATAGAACTCGAAAAACTGCAGGTAAACGTTCTCCTTCCAATCATATAGAATTTAAGATCGGGCATCTCAACCACGGTTTTTTATTTGAAGACATCTCAACTGCCTTTCTTACACATCATGAAATATTCCTTCGCTACCGGCTGAGAAGAGAGCCAGAGAATATAATGCCATCAAAGGCCATCGACTCCTTTCTTGATCTGGCCAAAGGAGACCTGGTAGTACACGCAAGCCACGGCATAGCAAGATTCCTGGGTATGCAAATGCTTAATAGCGATAATGATACCGGTAGTTGCGGTGAATTCCTGGCTCTTGAGTTTGCTGAAAAAGCTAAGGTCTATGTTCCAGCCACAAAGATCGAATTGGTGCAGAAATATATATCCGGTTCCGAACGCAAACCAAAGCTGAGTAAATTGGGCAACCGGACATGGGAAAGAAAAAAGCAGATAGCAAAAGCAGCCGTTCAGGACATGGCAACCGAACTCATATCCATGCAGGCAGTCAGGGAGGCAAAACGTGGTATCGCCTACCCAAAAGACTCCGAATGGCAAAGAAAGTTTGAGTCGGAATTTATATTTCAAGAGACGAAGGACCAACTCCAGGTTGCCAGGGACATTAAGAACGACATGGAATCATCAAAACCGATGGATAGGCTTGTTTGTGGAGATGTTGGGTATGGAAAAACAGAGATTGCAATAAGGGCGGCATTTAAAACGGTAATGTATGGAAAGCAGGTAGCGGTGCTGGTGCCAACAACCTTATTGGCCCAGCAGCATTACAGGACATTTATTGAAAGGATGGCAGACTATCCAGTTAATATTAATGTGTTAAGCCGATTCAAAACCCGTAAAGAACAAAAGCAGATACTGGAGGGTTTAAAAGAGGGGAAGGTAGACATTGTTATTGGCACACACAGGTTGGTCCAGAAAGATGTCACCTTCAAGGATATCGGATTGGTAGTCATAGATGAAGAGCAGAGGTTTGGTGTCGCGCATAAGGAGAAACTGAAGAAACTGAGAGAATCAGTTGACGTGCTTACGTTAACGGCAACTCCAATCCCACGTACGCTGCATCTGTCTCTTCTGGGTATAAGGGATATTTCGTCTTTGAACACACCTCCACAGTCCAGACAGGCAATAAGGACAAGTTTATTACGTTTCAATCCTGAGGTAATCAGGAACGCGATACTCCATGAATTGAACCGTGACGGACAAGTGTACTTTGTTCACAATCGTGTAAGAAACATAAACCGTATCGCGGATACTATCGGGAAGATAGTCCCGGAAGCAAGTATTACTGTTGCCCACGGACAAATGCCTGAAGGAGAACTGGAGAAGAGAACAGCTGGTTTTATTAACGGAAGATCAGATATCCTTGTATCAACTACAATAATAGAATCCGGGCTGGACATCCCAAATGTCAATACGATATTTATTAACGAAGCAGACCATTTTGGTCTGGCAGACCTGCATCAATTGCGCGGCAGGGTAGGACGGTACAAACACAGCGCTTATGCTTATCTCCTATTGCCAAAGCATAGACCGGTCACACCGGAAGCGGAAAAGAGATTAAAGGCTATTATTGACTTCTCTGAACTTGGCGCGGGCTTTAAGATTGCGATGCGAGATCTTGAGATCAGAGGAACAGGAAATATTTTAGGCATAGAACAACATGGGCACATTGCCGCAGTAGGTTATGAGATGTTTTGCAGGCTTCTCGAAATTGTGATTCGTAACGCAAAGAATGAGCCGGTACCGGACCAGAATGATGTACACATAAACTTAAACCTGGATTCATACCTGCCAGACAACTATATCCCTGATATGAAGCTTAAAATAGAGATGTACAGGAAGATTAATCGCCTTTCAACCCGACGTGAGATAGAAGAGATGGAGAAAGAGCTTGCTGATAGATTCGGCCCAATACCTGAATATGTTAAAAACCTGTTATTGGAGGGTGAGATAAGAGTTGCGGCACAAGCTTCTCATATCTGTTCACTCATACGAATAAACCGAAAAATTATCTTTCAAGTAGGAAATTTGAAAAAAGCAGAAACACTCTTAAAGAAAGCAAAAAAAATGGTAAAAGTAGTGTCCAGTAACGAACTACATCTTACGCTCCCTGGGAAGAGAATGTCACCTTATGATACAGCAGATTTCATAAAAAATCTGTTAAGCTCTGAAGCCAAGCTTGATCCTTAGCCTGACTTTTGCAATTCGAGGTATTTTGACGATCTAAGCCCTTATAAACCCCCAAAAAAAACCGAAAAGTCTACACTACAACAGGTTTCAGGGCGTTTTTACTCTTTTTTTAAAATTGGAGCCGTTATTTACAAGTACTTACGTTTTTATAAAAATTAAAAATTTCTTAAATTCAGGGGTGAATTGCGAAAGTCTGGTTAGTTTCAGAAATATGCTTAATACTGCAAGCCCATTCCGATAGGATGTTGTCTGAATACCAGGATACACAGGGATATTACAGGTGAGATGTCGTTTGGGGTGAGGTAGATTAGAATATCTTTTCCCTCGTATTAGTAATAAACAAAAAAGGCCTTCTCGCATCTCTCTTAACTGATACAAGAATGCCTTTTGATTGGTACATCTACTAGTATTAACGTTACTTTTGATAACCAGTCGAATTTGCTACGTTAGACATGATTGTTTTTTTCATCTTCAGTTATAAGTCCTTGTTTAAGAAACTATTTGCTCTTTTCGAAACACCTGTACATTGCAAACGTTCTTCCCGCTATAACACTCTATGGGGTCAGGCCATCCAGGGCACTAGTTAAAAGGTTGTACACCTCAATCTATGCTGCGCTGCTGGTGACCCAGTCCCGGCCCTTTCCATTACCGTCTGGCTCCCCTCTCAGAGCACAGCCATCAGTACGAGCAAGCGCCTTCTCAATTTTATTGATTGCCTTTGCAGTATCGTCCTCTTGGAGGGCAACCATGGCTTGTGTGAGAAAGTTTCCAAACGCATTCTGATTACCGGTGTTCGTAACCTCACTAAGACTCTCATCCAAAACAGATACGATCTCGTCTGCTGCCACAATCTGTATCTCCGCAAAATCGTCAGCAGTGGTTGCTGTAATTTCAACGGCATCCGAGGTTCCCGGACCTATGAAGTCGCTAACTACCAACGTGACCTCGTAAACACCTTCGAGGTCTGGCGTAATGATGGGAGACTCCGTGGTGGCATTACTGAGCACGGCAGTGCTTCCAACTGGTGCGGAGGTAATTGTCCAGTCAAACGTCAGAGTGTTCGCCTCAGGATCCGAACTGTTCGATCCATCAAGGTGGACAGCGAATCCTGTAATAGTCAACTGGTCTACCCCTCCGTCTGCTGTTGGAGCAAGGTTGTCGGTGCTTATTTCAACTTCGTCCGAGATGCTCGAAAGGGCACCCGTATCGGCGACTATCAAGCCTACAACGTAGGTACCCTCAAGATCAGCAACAAAAATGGGAGCGGCGGTGTCTTCACCGGTGAGAGCGGCGACACTACCCACCGGCTTTGAACTAAAGCTCCAATTATAGGCCAAGTCCATAGACATCGTGTTGTCATCGAACGAGTTGCTGCCGTCCAGGAGAATTGTATCACCGGCACGAGCCGCCTGGTCGGAACCGCCTACCGCAACTGGTGGCGTGTTAGTGGACGAAGATGAAAAGGTCATCACAAAAAATGCATCGTTTCCAATTGTTCCACCTTCATCATTGGTCCAATTGTTTGTTTTTAGTAAGCTGAATTGCTCAGAAGTGCCATTGAAACTGTTAATATGAACAAAGTTACCACCTGTGAAGTCCGTATTGTTAGAAAAACTACTCCCCCAATGGAGTAGCGCTATTCGGAAAGGTCCCCCAGTTGCAGTATGAGCTGCACATGATTGGTCTCTGTCGATTACACCACCATCAATATCATGGCAGTGGTCAGCTGTTGTAAAAAAGGCAACATATTGTTTTCCTGGAATTAAGGAGACTCCTCCGGTGAGCATTGTAATAGCGCTCCAACCAAAAAGACAAAAAAATCTTATTCATATTTATCCTTCCGTAATTTTCTTTTTAAATATTTTAGTATCATTCTAGTCTTAAAACATTATGATTATACATAAACTAGAAAATTTAATGGGTCTATCTGGATTGTTTTCTAAATATTGAAACGCACAATGTGTTGATATATAATAATATTAATATTACTTTTTGCGTTCAAATCAGATAAGGTGATTAATGTGTGTCAATAGTAACAAAAGCTAAATATAGGACTATTATTACGCCAATGACATTAAGTGTGGATAGCAAATTAACATGCCGAAAGGTCTTGCAGGGCAACAAGATACATTAGAATACTTTTATCTCACGGGTTGTCAAGTAATATTTTTTTGTTTTAAACCAAAATAGAAATGTCCGGTTTTTTGAAGGCTCATGGTGTCACCCGATTCAACACCTGCCATATCCTGGATATTTTTAAGTCATGTATTAAGTATATTTTTTTAAATTATTGCCTGGTAATCGGCCACTTTGACGCTGGTTGGGCAGATCATAGAATAATGTATGTCATTTGAAAATTTGGGCCTTCGTCCGGAAATACTGACCGGAGTTAAATTTCAGGGCTATGTAGAGCCGACGCCTATTCAGCGGCAGGCTATTCCGGTTATTATTCAGGGACGTGATATACTTGCCGGAGCACAGACGGGTACAGGAAAAACTGCAGCCTTCACATTGCCGCTTCTCCATATTTTAAGCACTCAGGGCCATCGAGGCGGTCATCGCCCGCGAGCCCTCGTTTTGGCACCGACTCGTGAACTGGCGGCTCAGGTCGGTGAAAGTATCGAGGCTTACGGGTGGGGGCTGCACATACGTTCAGCTGTTATTTTCGGAGGTGTCGGCATTAATCCTCAGATAAAACAACTGCGCCGTGGCGTTAACATTGTCATTGGCACTCCGGGACGTCTTCTTGATCTTGCTGGCCAGAAAGTTCTCAATCTTTCATGTATTGAAGTACTGATTCTTGATGAGGCGGATCGTATGCTGGATATGGGTTTTATTCACGATATCCGCAAAATTATTCATATGGTACCGAAAAAGCGGCAAACTCTGTTTTTTTCCGCGACTTACTCGAGAGAGATCAAGGCGTTGGCAGATACCATTCTCTATAGGCCAAAGTTGGTTGAAGTGGCAGGTCAAAATGCGGCTGCAGAAACCGTTGATCAATCTGTTTTCCACGTGTCAAAGTCCCGCAAATGTGAATTATTGTCTCACCTTATTACAGAAGGTGATTGGAATCAGGTGCTGGTATTCACCAAGACTAAGCACGGTGCTAATCGTCTTGCACGGCAGTTGGGAAAGAACGGTATAATGGCGGCTGCCATTCACGGCAACAAAAGCCAGTCAGCGCGGACACTTGCTCTGGCGGAATTCAAAGCATGTAACGTTCGTGTTCTGGTGGCAACGGATATTGCCTCTCGAGGTCTGGATATCGATCGACTTCCGCACGTCGTGAATTACGATATGCCGAATGTCGCGGAGGATTACGTCCATCGTATCGGCCGCACCGGTCGTGCCGGCAGCACAGGAGAGTCAATTTCACTGGTTATGGACGAAGAGGTAAAGCTATTGCGTGCTATTGAACGCCTGATTAAAAAGGCGATTCCTGTTAAACATATCGAAGGCTTTTCTGGATCGGTGAAAGCTCCGGCTAAGGACAAAACTGCTGGTGTTGAAGCTCACAGGCACCGTCGACGTGGCGGTAATAAAGGTGCCTTCCGGGGTGGCAAGCCCCATAAGTCTAAAGGCAATAGTAGTGGTGGGGGACGTAGAAGAGTTCCTAAGGGATGAACCCTTTTCCGTAAGTTGTCTTATTTAAGCCATGTAAACTATCCTGACATGTGCGCGGGTACTTTTCGCGAACATTCTTAATCCCGCCAGTCTCAGTTAGGTTTGAACGGATACTTACGACGGATTGTTTGAATTACTTCATCGAGCTGTTGAAGAAAACGTGATCGATCACACTTCTTTAGCGGAGGAGGCCCGCCCGTTAGTCTTCCTGCGTCACGAAGTACTGATAACCGATCTCAGTTCGCAACGGCCTGCCTGATGTTATTCTCCGTGAACGGCTAACGGTGTCACGCATTAGTCCCTCACAGGTAGGGTCGAGAACTGGCGCGGTACAATGCCCGCTTCCAATTCCCGCCACGTCAAACGCAGCATGCGGTTTTCCCGCACTACGCTTTCCTATTAACTTCTTCTAACGGCTTATAGACCTATCGATCTGGCAGCACTTTCAAACTTGGTATCGTTCAATTCTATAGTTACTGAATAACTTCAGAGTATTATATAGCCAATTTCTACTCCACCTGTTCCAGCCGAAACCACCTCGTTTTCTAGCACGCATAAGATTTCTACGGATTTTCTTTTCCACCCAGTCTTTAACATATCCAAAGCACCTGCTGGAATTTCCAATCCGAAAGTAATTTACCCATCCACGTAACATAGGATTAATTATTTGTATAATCCGATCTACTGGCTGTGAATTAAAACGACGAAACACCTCCTTGAGTTCTCCAAGAAAGGCAGTTCGAGCTTTCATTCTCGGGGTGACTAGCACACCTTATTAAGAAGAATATGATGACGAACATTATCAAAATAGGCACTTAGATCTATATCGATAATTTTGGTCTTCGCCTTGACTACTGCTTCCGCTACACGGTTAACAGCCGAATGAGCATGTCTTTTAGGACGATAACCATACGACCCCTCTTGAAAATCAGCTTCATAAATAGCTTCCAAGATCAACTTGAGAGACCCTTGAACCACCCGATCCTTTATAGAAGATATCCCTAAAACCCTGACGTTGTCTTTGCCTTTGGGCATTTCCTTCCTGCGGTTTCGTAGTGGCTTGTAGGTACTTGAGACCAGCTCATTTCGTATCTGCTTGATAAAGTCATCAATTCCACCCTCTTCGACATCTTCAAATGTTACACCATCAATTCCAGGCGCTCCGTTGTTTCGTTTTGCCATATGATAGGCTTCATGAAGTGTATCAAACCTACAGACATGGACATACAGTCCCCAAAAACGACATGTCTTGTCAGCCTTCGCCTTTAAATATATCTTCCGCCTCAGTTCCTGTAACCCAATGGGCTCCTTTATCATAAAACCCTTACCTCACAATATTGTTGGAAGAATGTTAACAGCAAGGTTTCTTTGCTCCACGAATGTTAATTCGCTTCACGACTACTACAAACCTATCCGCCACCTTCTCGTCTTTCGATACACTTCCTGCTGATACAGTTATAGCATCTACCTTGCTCCAAGAAATTTCTCTCTGGGACGAGGAAGGCTTCTCCAGTTGCCCTGCATGTCCTTGTTGCCGTGCTATCGCTACCACCCCGCCGGAGTGAATATTCGTGTCAGTCAGATTTCGAATATCCATGCTGTCTTCGCTCTACGGTTGCAAGCTCGACCTCCGGGGCTTCTCACTTTCGGGGCCACCTATGCGTTCACTCTCGTTACGGCCCGGCAACTCACTCACCTCTCTAAAAGAGGCTTTGTCAATGGGCTTCAGACATTTGGTTTCCCTCTTGTCTGCCATTCAAGCTACAGGGGTTCTGGCTCTTCCCCTGACAGGACTAACTCCTGCTGAACACGCCAGCCTTATCTGGACGCACAACCGTACGTGAGCTTCTCAGGTAATAGGAATCAAGATTGGAAGTATTTGGAGTTTGGTTATAGATGTGAATCGTGGGAAAAGTTTTATCGTGCAATATACACCATAAACATATATTTATAACGCTCTTATCGAAAAACATAAAGTTTATCATGTAACGGCATTATTGTATTTTATAAAAACATTTGTACTCAAAAATTAAATAGGAGGAAATATGCTTAGGAACTTTTCTCTTTTCTTTAGAATATTGGGTTGATGATAATTGGTAGTTGGAAGATTAAAGAAAATTCCAGGGGTCTTCAGTCAAGGTGAAACAATTGAAGAATTAGAGGAAAACATAAAGGACGCCTATCATATGATGATGGAAGATGAGTTTATAAACCCCAACAATGATGTAAAGATAGACAATTGTTCTCGGACGACCTGTCAAGGTTTGACCCTACATACCCCAGCTTAACAGTTGCCACTAACATGTGTCGACGATGTGGTGGAACTTATCAGTTACCTTTTATGTTTTGTTTCTTTCTGTAAGCCATTTATCAAGAGAGTTTTGGCTTTCTCCTGAACGCCGACCCGCTAATATACCTTCGATGCTAATATCTTCATCAACTTCTGGCCAATGGATCCCTTCTCCATCTCCAATCAGTTCATAATTTTCTCGTTCAATTTTACTACCGTTTAGCAATCGAGGATACCAAATGATTGGAACGGATATATTTCTCCCATCATTGAGATAAACGATAAAAGAATTTTTTTCAAAAATAACTTTTTGAGCCAGACACTCATGTTCAAGCACTAAAGTATTCATACCATTTCTCCTGAAATATTTTTTTGTTTTCTTCTATCAATTTTTGTATTTTTATAAGATCATGATCACTAAATCCCTTGGATTTTTGCAAGCGAATCGGATTTAACCAGAATTTAGCTTAGCCGTAAATCTTTCCCGTTTTACATGAATATGGGGTGGTTCTTTTGCGTCACTGGAATAAAAGTAAAAACGATAAGAACCAATTTTAGCAACAGTTGGCATTTTTCAGCTTTAAACATCACGCTTTAATAATCAGTTAAATATCCTAATCTTAGTGATCTGTCCAATAAAAAAAGCGTAACAGATCATTCTAGATTTGTCAAACTTGCCGTTAACTGGAATTATGTTGCAGAAGAGATAAATATAACCGGACAGTGGAGAAAAATTGAGAAAAAGTTTGTGGTAACTGATGGTATTGACTATAGCAGATTAAGGTTATTCGGGAATGGTATTGGGGAATTTAGATTTGACGACATTAGTTTCACAAAAGAAGGGCTAAGCTTAATTGAATAGTATCAACCGTTCTTATATATTTCTCTTCTATGACCTACTGCCTAAATTAATATCAATTCACTTTCAATTGTATAAACAACTCTCCAATCGCCTAGCCTTAGTTTAAAAGATCCCTTGAAATCACCGGACAAAGACTCAGGAGTTATGCTATCAAAATTATTAGAAAGCCATGAAACCTTTTTGAGAATACGTCTGATTATTGGTTTGTCAAGCCGTGATAAATCTTCTATTGCATCTTCCTGTCCATTCTACCTTAGCCAAATTTCTTTAGTACCTCATCATGCGAAACTTTCTTAGGAACATTCCTTAGTCTTCGTTCTAATTTTTCCTTAAAACCTTTTTCCAGGTGCAATCCTGAGTCAGGATCTCCTATTATATTAACCAAGAATGCATTAAGCCGAAAACAATTAAAATCCCTGCGTGGTATCGCATTAATTTATAATGACAAAAAATGGTATTTATATATACAAGCTTTCAGATACTCACTTATTAGTTGAGTTTTCAGACAATGAAGGGCAAGTTTATAAGCAAATACCAATACATCAAAATAATTTGCTTGTGTTGCATCAAATAACAGAAAATCTTGAGGTTGGTTAAGCATTAAAATTTGGTCTAAACAATATCGGAAAGTCTGAAACGCTGGCTGGTATCCAATTTCTCAATCCTGCTTCTCCATCCATAAACTATAACTCAAAAAAACACGCCCTCCACACTTGCCCCGCGTACCCCGTGGAATCAGCGTAACCTGTAATTTGCAACTTTAGTCACTTTAGCTCACTTTAATCTTCTTGCCCGACTAGTTTTTTGCGGGTAGTACACTTAAATGTAACTTCCACATTACATGATATATCGCACAACCATATTCAATCCTTGGTATCCTCGGCATAAGTAAGAATATAGCTATATTGAGGAATACTGTCTATACTTATAGACTCCACTTCACACTTTTTTTAGAGGAGCAACTCGTGGAGGGATAGCCGAGTGAGGTGGCGATAATATAATCGTAATGAGATTGGTAAGGAAGACATTAACCCCTGTCAATGCTTCCCCACGCCCTCGCGGGTCGTCGAGGCATGACTCGGGGTCAATGTGACTCGCTACGCCTTCATTGTAAGACCCTTTCATTCTCTACTCTCCGCCGATTTTAATCGGCGCTTTCGGTCTGACCCTACATACTTCTTCATTAGCCCTGAATTAATTTGTACAAATCATTTGACTTGTTATAATTACAACAATATTCTGTGCAAGTTGTTTTGAATGATTATATACTCATTCTTATTCTCGCTAAGTGATAATTATAGTAGATCAAAAAGAAGAAATCAGACTTTTTAAAAGCAAAATCAGCAAAATCTGTTATAGTGGAATAAAGCTGAAATATGAAAAAGATTATAAGATTTGACAGACATGCACGACGTAGAATGAAATGGAGGAGAATCCCTGAGGAGGAAGTCAAACTTATTCTCGATAAGCCTGATAAAACAGAGCAATCAATAAAGGGAAGAATAAATGTTTATAAAACAATCGGAACAAGATATCTAAAAGTTACTTTTAAAGAATTTCCTGATGAGATACTTATTATAAGTGTTGTAGATAAAAGCTAAGGAGGTAAAATGAAGATCGAATATAGCAAAGAAGCAGATGCAATCTATGTTTACTTCAAAGAGGAATTCGTGGCAAAGTCCAAAGAGATTGAAGATGGCGTTGTTATTGACTTTGATGAAAAAGGTCAATTAATAGGAATTGAGGTATTGGATGTAAGCCAGCGATACAGTCTTTCCGATATTGTTAATGTAAATATTGAAAATCTTCCCGTAGAAGCGATTAGCAAGTAAAAATTTTTCCATTTGGTGCTGGGGTTCCTATCTCCATCTTGAATACTAGCGAAAGGATCTATCCTGCTTCTCCGTCCATATGTTCTTTTCTGCATTCTACTTTCAAGGTCTGACCCTAATTTTTTTCAAAGATAAAGAATTGACCCCACATCAGACTTCATATGCAAAGATATCAACGGAAAACCTTGCAGACATTTCCCCCATTATTTCGGTAAACAAACTACGGTCTTTATCATCACGGAAAATCGCTTTCCGCTCGTTCCCTCGCGATAGAACGTGATAAAATGCACCCTCATATTCAATGCGCAATTGCCTTGTCATAGCAAGACAATATCATATCACTTTATTTATGTCAACGCGCTATTCACTTTTCAAGATGTGACACCAAGACCTGCGCAATTACTTGACTATCAGAATTTTGAAATCAGGAAGAGATTTGATCAGGCTTCCAATTGCAAAGGTGACTCCAACGATTTCTATTGCATTCTACCGTATTCTTATGTATTCTTCTTATAATAAATCTATTTAACCACTTCAGGAGGAACGTATATGTCTAAAACTGTAACTCTCAGGCTTGATGACAAGACCTATAATAAGTTTCGTGATCTTGCAAAAAGTGACAATCGACCTATCTCTAACTTCATTGAGACCGCAGTACTTCGCTTTGTTGAGAGCAACGAATTCGTTGATGAATTTGAAATAGCAGAAATCAGAAGCAATTCAAATTTGAATAACAGCATCAAGAGAGGACTTAAGGACGTGAAATCCAGACGAGGCAATCTTGTCTGATTTTCGGATTTTTGAAACAGACGAATTCCTGAAACAACTGAAAAAGATGTCTGCTCCTAATGCTGATTTTCTTCAGAAGAAGCTCAATGACTAGGTCTACCCGCAAATAAAAGACCAACCATTCTGGGGTAATAATATAAAGAAGCTACAAGGATATTCCCCGGAAACATGGAGATACCGAATCGGAAAATTCAGGCTTTTCTATGTCGTTGACAGGGAAGAATGTATTATCTACATTCTCACGATTGATTTCCGAAAAGATGCCTACAGATAGAAAGCACCAGGGACATGCAGGCAACCAGCTGTTTTACTTCGAAACACCTGTCATTTGCAAAAACCCATCTATCCTTATATTTTTGATAAAAAACCCTTCAACATATTGATGTATGTTTTTAACAACTGACTAATTTTCAATTATTTCATTGTGTTTTCATGGCGCTTGTCCTATTGAATACGATCTGTCCAACCTGCCCTGTAGTGAAACTATGTTTATCCTTCTGGGCCTGCTCCACGTACCCCGCATGCCCCGTTGAATCAAATCTTCAACTGGGGTGTAAAACGTAGCCAATTTCATTAGGAGGAACATGTACTTAATTTCACTTGGGGCTTTTTACCTGACGTGTTTTTTGGCGGGCTTGCCAGACGGTTGTTTGGCGGGTCTGCCCGACGTGTTTTCTGGCGGGTGCGTGAGAATTTCTTCAAAGATAAAGAATTGACCCCAATTATTCCGCTGTAGATGGGTAACTGAAGACTGGTGCCTGTCCAGTGCTTCTTACGATAGTGGAATCGACGGATTATAGTCGCCGTCAATAATTGCCAAAACTTTTCTCATTTATTTTGTTAGTCACTGATTTTAATCATCCAGATATTATGACTTGAAATGTATTTGATATTTGTTTTTTTGTGTTTTGTCTTTCTCTTTTATCAATTTAGCTAATCAATAATAGTCGCTGTTCCTATTAAACCCTTAAACTCTTTGAATGTTTTATTGATTTTATTTGTAGATTTTCTATACTCATAATAAAGATATCGTGATTTTAATAAAGCAGAATAATTTGAAGCTTTCAATATACCTACATAGATAAAGTAAATGATACACAGTTTACTACAAGACACTATTCAAAACGGCCGTATTGAGTGGCAAAGACATGCTCTGGAAAAGATGATGGAAAGGGGTATATCAAGAAAAGCAGTTAAAGAAGTTTTACTTAACGGAGAGATTATTGAGAACTATTCTGATGATAAACCATATCCAAGTGCTTTACTCCTGGGATGGACAAATAACCAACCTTTACATGTAGTAGTTTCGTTTGACGCCATGACTGGTTGGTGTTTTATTATTACGGCATATAAACCAGATACAGAACATTTTGAGTCAGATTATAAGACAAGGAGAGTAAAATGAAAATGAATACACTCCCTACTTCATGTCCTCTTTGTGGAGGGGGGAAAAAAGTGGGCAAAACTACTTTTACCGTTGATCTCGGTTTTGGTGTCGTGGTAGTGAGAGAAGTTCCTGCAACGGTATGTTCTCAATGTGGTGCGGATTGGATTGATGATGCTATTTCAGAGAAATTAGAAAAAATTGTTGATGATGCCAGACAGAAACATAATCTGGTTGAAGTTACTACATTAGCCAGGTAACACTCAATCTGAACGAGCGGAACAGATCGAATGATTTGTTGAAGCTTGAAATCTTTGAAAGAGAGTAGAATTGTAAGGGGGTTACCAAAGACATATAAATTTTATAAAGATTTATACCTGACTCAATATGCTCTCCACTATAACTCTTTGATAAACGTCTCTGTATTTCTGGTCCCTTTCTGATATTTATACTATCAAATTAGGAACTTTTTCTCTCCATATTATATAGGGAGCTAAAGAGGTTTCTATCTTCGATATTTCACCAATGATTCATTTTTCATGGTTGCAATATGCAACTTTGTGGTTTTGCCTTGTTAGGCTTTTGTGATACATAGTTAGTAATAAAAATGCCTGAGATAATGAGTACTACACTGTAAAAATGTACTATATTAATTTCTTCATTTAAGAAGATGAATGCAAAAAGACCACTAAAAAGAGGCAATGTATAGTAAATAATCGCTGCTTTTGAGGGGCCAAGTGCTATGATTGCTTTATTTCATAAAATAAAAGCTGAGATCGAGACGAAAACACCAAGACAAAGAATTGATAAAGAATTCATTGTATTAAATTTGATGGGAGGGGCTGTTATATATTCCCAAATAAAGAATGGAAAGAGGAAAATGAGCCCTAAAATGAATGTGGCTAATTGGAAAGCCAATATACTTAACTTCTCAGGTTTTCGTTTTAATAATATATTGTAAATAGCGAAGATTATTGTTGCTATAAGCATCCATACATCGCCTATAGCAAAAGATATGTTTAAAAGTTTGGAAAGGTTTCCTTTGGTAATTAGCATGACAATGCCTGTAACAACCAGTATTATACCTAATCCCTTATTTATAGTTAACAATTCATGAAAAAAAATTCTGGATAGAATGATAACGAATATAGGAAATGTAATAGCAATTAATGACAGATTGATAGCAGTGGTTGTATGACCGGCAAAATATATTAAAGTGTTGAATATTGTAATTCCCAGCAATGACGTAATAGATAGGTAAGGGATGTTTTCTTTAAGAATACTCCATTCTACTATAAGCGGTTTTAAAGCAAATGGTAAGAATACGATTACAGCAACTGTCCATCTCCAAAAGGCCAAACTGATTGGGGGAATGCTTTCACTTAGACCGCGTGCAATGATAAAATTGCCTGACCATATTGCAGTTGCTCCAATTGAAAAAAAATAGCCTGCAATTATTTGTCGTTTTTCGTTTGTCAATTTATTAATTTCAGTATCCATTTTATTAATTTGAACAACGAATTTGATACTTATTTTTATTCTTACTTCTTACTCATTGATCATTCTAACTTCTGTTTACCCCACTTGCCCTGTATGAAAGCGGAGTTTATGCTTCATGGCCTGCTCCAATTCCCTCCCTTACACCTAACACCTTTCCCAACTAATAGGGTCTGTTGTCCCACTTTTCGTGCCGTAATTGTCAAGTGTTTGTAAGCGATAAGCTATACTATGCTGTCTTAAGCTTTCAAGGTCTGTCCCCAAAATTCCGTTACTATTTTTTCCTTGAGATGAGATATTTAATAAAGTAATGTAATAGCTAATTGGTGTTCCTTTTTTAAGATATACATAAAATGGATGGTAATCAGCCTTTTCGTTTTTTAGCTAAAATATATTCAAATTAATTAGGAGGAAATATGAAAATACTAAAATTAGAAGTGGATGATTCTATCTTTGACAGGTTTAAAGGGTTTTTGGAGATATTGCCTAAAAGTAAAATAAAAATAAAAGAAATATTTGATGATTCCCATATTGACTTTGTTGAAGAAGAAGAACAAAAAGATATAGAAAAAAAATTATCAGATAAGAATTGCCATGTCGTGTCACATTCAAAACTTGTTAAATTATGAATCTTGAAATTGGATATTCTAAAAAGGCAAACAAGTTTTTGGGAAATAATCCAAAGACAATAACAGAAAAAGATGTTGATACATTAATCATTTCTGCAATAAAAAAGATATTTAATATCGAAAAATCAAACATTGATTTAAAGAAATTAAAAGGCAACTAAAGAGTTGTTTCAGAATCAGAAAAGGTGATATAAGAATAATATTTTCTTTGAAACAAGACAAAATTCTGAAAGTAGTAATAAACGATATTGATTCCAGAGGTAATATTTATCAATAAAAAATGATAATTAATAATTAAGATGTGTCCCTAACCCCCCACACTTATTCCTCATACCTCACTCTCCAAACTTTCGATGGATTTCGTTATTCGACATTCGGATTTTCTTTATCTAATCTGCAATCACAAATAATTATTGGTTTGTTCATGGCAAACGCTCGCATGGTACGCCCCTTACTTCTGTGAACTCCTATTGTGAATCCCCGATCTGTTAACTCCTTTGCCTCAAGACACAAGGTCTGGCTGTCTGGCCCCATGAATGCAAAATTAAAGAGTTGGCTTGCCAACTCTTTTTCATATCAACCAACAATTTTTATGTAGTCAAGCAAGGACTTGACCCCTTTCGTCCCTATAGATTTTGATCCCGCAACTTTGCCCGATTGGACCCAACACGAAAACGAATTTATAGAACGTGCGCGTCAATGGGAATTATCAACTGCATAGAACTACGAAACCACCCACATTCATCCTTTCTCTATGTGATTTGCTTCACAGCACGCGGAAGACCTTTCTAATCATCACATGGAGAAAAGCAATATTTATATGTAGGATTCGTTTCATCTGTGCTCCTTGTGACTTTGCGTGAAAGCTTCTTCAACCCGAAAATCTAAAATACAGGAAAATACAGAGCCGGGTCTTTATTCTTGATATTTTAACTTCTTTGCTAGCAACCTACTTATGGTTGAGTAATGCATTCCAATATGGTCTGCAACCTCTCTCTGGTTATACCCATATTCATATACTGCTTCCGCTATCCTAATGTCTCTTTTTTGTTTTTCTTTTAATAGTCTATCATTAAATAACTCTCTAAGATTAGGCCTGTCAACATACCTCTGATTCCTTGGTATTTCAATTATGTCTTTATTCTCTTTAATGTATCCAATTAGCCTATCAACAAAGTTTTCATCACCAAGAATACTCTGACCTTTTACTTTCTCCCACAACTTTTTCTCCCCTATTCCAGATCTGACAAAACCTCTATACTCTTTTTCAGCATCCCTCTTTTTATCTCCAAATTGTTCTAATATACAGCCTGTTGTAAGGCAGTTGTACGGTTTCTCAAAACCAGCTGTGGCTTTATAACTACTCCATTTCCATTCTTTAGGTGACGTTACTGCTCTTGCCCTTACAGGATTCAAAACAATATATCGACAAACTTCAAGAAGATGGTTTTCCTTTTGTATTAATATGGCTTTATATCTTCCCTGAAATACATGACCAGTCTTTTTGTTTCGCCTGTTATATCTTTGTGTATAAATACCGTTTAATTGTCTCATCCCTTCTGATAGATTACCATCTGGAGTTTCTATAAGTAGATGGTAATGATTATTCATAAGACAATATGCATGGCAAAGAAAATTATATTTCTCATTAACTTTCGCCAATGTATCAAGAAATATCTTACGGTCATCATCACCTGCGAATATTGATTTCCTTGCATTTCCTCTGGATGTTACATGATATAAAGCACCATCGTATTCTATTCTTAATGGTCTGGCCATGTAGTATGTATATCATATAATTAATGAATTATCAAGATTAAAGACCTGACCCCTTTTTTCCCCTAATTGATTTTGATGGCGGATATTCAATATGCATATGTACATGTTCTTTGCTTACAACTCCTTTTAGGATTCTCACATCTTCACTATCACATACTTGAATTAGCAACTCTCTGCACCTTTTCTGGATTTCTCCTTTAAGTACATGGTACCTATATTTTGTAATCCATACTATATGTACTGTTAGACGAGTTACCGTATGGTTTCCGTGTCTGTTTCTCATGAGGCTATTATACACTAATTCTTAATGTATATAACAGCTAAAGCCTTACACTGAAAGTGCATAGTTTTAAACTAGCGTACTGATACAATAAAAACGATAAGAACAGATTATAGCAACAGTTAGCATTCTTTTAACATAAATTCAAATATTTAAAAAATAAGCTGTAATGAGATTCAAAACACAGTATTAATGAACAAAAATCTAATACACATAATTCTTGAAAAGTATACAAAGTTTCAAGAAAGGGTATCATATACTATATGTGGGTGGAAGTGCCTTATTGTTTGGTTTTCTAAAAGAAACAGGCTTATCATCCCAAACGGTATTCATTATATAAATTTCAGGTTATCTGGTGTTGGTTTTGGTAAATTTAAATTCGATAATATATGTTTTAGAAAAGAAAAGGACTAAGCGTTAGTGATTCAAAAACTAAATTTTTTCCCTGGCTATCTTTACCTTCAAACGGCACATTCCTTTCTTCACCATATTAAGAGTTACATCGTGAGGAGAGTTTAGAAAAAGAATATTGTTAGGCGTACAGGAGATCTATGAACAACCAGTTGTACACAGATGAATACTGATAAAAAAAACAGAGGACGAATTATAATTGCGGGATAAAAGGAGTTCAAGAATTCAATCATACCAAAATCAAGATTAAAGACCTGAAATTATAGCAGATTAAAAAGGAGAAATCAGACTTTCTCAAAACAAAATCGGTTACAATGGAATACCGCCGAAATAAGAAAAAGGTTATTAGATTTGACAGACATGCACGACGAAGAATGAAATGGAGTAGAAATTTATTATAGGAGGTAAAATGACGATCGAATATAGTAAAGAAGCAGATGCAATCTATGTTTACTTCAAAGAGGAATTCGTAGCAAAGTCCAAAGAGATTGAAGATGGCGTTGTTATTGACTTTGATGAAAAAGGTCAATTAATAGGAATTGAGGTATTGGATGTAAGCCAGCGATTCAGTCTTTCCGATATTGTTAATGTAAATATAGAAAATCTTCCCGTAGAAGCGGTTAGCAAGTAATAACATTTCCATTTGGTGCTGGTACCCTCTCTCCACCTTGAATGCTAGCGAAAGTCCGATCCTGCTTCTCCGTCCATAAGCTATCAACCATGCCAGCCCCACGTGTCCTGTAGAGAAATGAAGTTTATCCTTCAGGGCTTGCCCTGCGTGTGCCTCGTGGAACCAGTTATTCCACTGGGGTTGAATCAGAAATTCAACTGGGGCTGAACTAGTCATTCAACTGGGTAGCAAATAGTTACGTTCTTTTCTGTATTCTACTTTCAAGGTCTGACCCCAAAATTCTATTCAAGTTGTGATACCATTTACATTCAAACACCTTTTTCTTTTACATGTAGTCATGAAAGGACTTGACCCCTTCTTCTTAGACAGATTTGCTTTACATTAATTAGCTAATATTGTAATATTTAAAACCATCTCGTACAATTTATCTAAATAAAGTAGGCTCATAAATTTTATCTTTCTTCTAGGAGGTCTGTGTATGACTACGAAAACACTTAATGATCATATTAATATGACTGATGGAGTAGTAGGCGGCAACCAGAGAATATCAGGACACCGTATAACTGTACAAAACATCGTAATTTGGCATGAATTAATAGGTATAAGCGCTGATGAAATTGCTGCTGAATACGATTTAACTCTTGCTGATGTTTATGCAGCACTAGCTTATTATTATGATCATCAAGAAGAAATTGACAAATCAATACAAGATAGCAATTCTTTTGTAGACGCTTTAAAACTTAAAACACTCTCCAAGGTTTCTCAAAAAATCAATGCAAAAAAAACTTAGATTTTCACCGATGAACATGTTCACAGTTCCGTTGTAAAAGGATTAAGGTCCCGAGGCATTGATGTGTTAACAATAAAAGAAGCCGGGATGTTAGGTGCAACAGATACTGACCATATCGCATTAGCAAAAAAAAGAAGGAAGGGTAATTTTTACTCAAGACGTAGACTTCCTTCGTCTTCATGCTAAAGGTACAGAACACTGCGGTATTGTTTATGCGCAGCAACAGACACCCATTGGCGAGATAATACGTGGCTTAACCCTTCTCCATCAAATTCTTGATTACAACGATATGCAAAACCACATCCACATCGAATTTTTATAATATGACAATCTTCAATAAAAAAGTGTCTGTCCCTCATTTCGGAAAATCCAGTAATTTACTCCTTGACAATTATAATACAATATAATATGTTGCACTCATTCTCAATACACATTTTAATGTCCAGGATATTCAAATTTTAAGATTTCCTGTCACTCATGTTCTTCAGAATGACACTTTGGTTACCACGATGTCATTCCCTACCAGACCAACAGGCGGGTTGGCAGAGCGAAGAATCTAATTTATTGGAGATAATTATGTCAAAAGTGCTAACAATACGTTTACCAGAAGATATTGAGAGCAAAATCAGGATCAAAGCCAGGCTTAAACATCGATCAGTTTCTGAACAGATAAAGAAATATATCTACGAGGCAATGATTAGTGAAGAAAACCCTGATTTGCCACTAAGATTTATAAGAGAAACACTTGAAGCAAAGCAGAGATTGAAGCAGGACTGGGAACAGAATATGAATTTGGCACAATTAAATGAATAAAATAATCGCTTCAAACCACTTCTTGAAATTTAAAAAGAAATCGCCTAAGAAATTACAATTAGAAATAGACAATGAGGTTAAAAATATCATAAACAACCCTGAAATTGGTGAACTGAAAAAGGGTGATCTTAAAACAATACGTATTTATAAGTTCAGGTATAAAGCACAGTTTTATTTGCTTTCATACGAGGTCAAAGGGAAAACGTTATATTTATATCTAGTTGGTACACACGAAAATTACTATAAACAGTTAAAGCGATATTTGTCTTAGTACAAAATACAAGCGCTTTATCCTCATGAAAACGATCAGATAGTTTTTTTAACATTTATCCATTGAGCTTTTCCCCTTTCCACCTTTCTACGTGCCTCTGCCTGCCCAGTTAAATTAGAAGACTATTTAACTGGGGTGACTCCCTGCCCGTCCAATTTTTCCCGCCCGAACGTACGATTCGGTACGGGCAGGTTGGCGGGCATGTGAGGATTAAAAATTTGTTGTTTTCTGTTTTTTCGTTTTTGTGGTTTTGTCCTGCCCTGCCTGCCCTATAGGGAAACAAAGTTTATCCGTCAGGGCCTACCCTGTGAAATGCAAAGCATATTTAACAACATGCTCTACTGATTCAAATACGTTTCTCCATGAGACACGAAATTGTCTGGCTACTTCCTGCCAGGAAAGATACTTCGCCCAATGTGAAAGAAATATTCTGAAAGGTTCACAAATAGGACTTTTGCCCTGGGCCCATGGAATATGTTCTACGGTTACTCCATGTTCAGGACAACTTACGCGTCGCGGTTTGTATGCCAACATGACCATGTAACCCCACAAAGGTATAAAGCGAAAATATCGTTCATTTAGATGATCGTAAGTTGGCGCAGCTTCTTTGCACTGGTTACATAAACCTCTGGTTCCTTTACGTTCTTTTACTTTGACAGTAATTTTGGTATCAGACAATATAACATTGCCATAGATGAATCCCTTGACAGGGTAGCATTTATTGAGTAGTGTTTTTATAAGCATTGTTGTTTACTTGTAATTTGTTAATTATATTGTTTATAGAGAACTTATTTTAACAAATTGTAACAGCAATGCTTATTATTGAAATTTAAAGAAGGCTTTATTTTTTATTCCTTTCGGAGCCGCCCACCCTCACCAAAAAGAGGGGTGGGTGGCGGAGAAAGGAATAAAAAATATTCCTTTTGGTGAGACTCCCTTTAAATAAAACAATATTTTTTTCTTTTTCTTGGCTTACTTTTACCCATAGATTCTGCAAAAGAGCCATAATTTTAAAGGCTATGAGTTTGATGATATATTGAGTTCTAAAGTGGTCAAACTCTTAACTTTTGGGAACTTGTTTTTAGAGAGGGTGGCTATACAGGTTGGTCGACGTTCAATAATCAACTTAAGAGGAGCCTTAGGAGTAAAAAAGTTACACAGTTCAAAGGCTTTCGGATTCTTTGCTAAAGGTTATTTGTATCACTATCTTACCACTCAGGATACTACATACCTGGATCTTGCTAGAGAACATCTGGCATGGCTTGAAAACAACTACACTAAAGGTTACAACGGGATGTCATGGGGAAATTCTTTTGATTTTGCAAGTAGAGGTGGTTTTATTCCAAAGGGTCTACCGACTATTGTCTGGACAGCTCATATTTCAGAATCATTTGACTTTGCTTATTCTGTTCTGAAACAGGAAAGTTATAAGAATACCGTAATAAAAGCTGCAGGTTTTATTCATGAAAATTTAGAGCGTTTCGAGGATGATACGGGAGTGTGCCTGGGCTATGTACCAGGTGAGACTTGCGTTATACATAATTCAAATCTTCTCGGGGCAGTCGCACTGCTAAGGGCATGGAAGTATACACAAAACAATGATTACTACGATCTCGCCAGGAAGGCAATTAATTGGTCATGTTCACGTATAAATTCTGATGGTAGTTGGTACTATGGTGATGATATGAAGTATAAATGGCTTGATAATTTCCATACTGCCTATAACCTGGATAGCTTGGTGGCTGCACAGGATATAGGGGGTGAAGACCTTGTAAAACAAGACGTAATCGATGCGACCTATAAGTTTTGGGTTGATAACTTTTTCTTAGAGGATGGTACTCCCGGATATTATCATAACGAGACTTATCCCATTGATATACAATGCGCGTCGCAGGCAATTGAATCACTGGCTAAATATTCTGAAAGAGATCAAAATGCAATTCATCTTGCCTTGAAAGTTGCTAACTGGACTATAGACCATATGCAAAAGAAAAATGGCGCGTTTCGATTTAGAAAAGGTAGAATTGTCAATAATAATTTAGAATTAATCCATTGGGGTCAATAAACTATGCTTTCAGCATTGGGCTGCCTTCTTTGGTATTTAAAGAAAATATAACCGTTCAGAGGTTCAGGGTTCACCGAAAACCTCGCCTGTTATCCGTTGAGCCCGTCCCCGCCAGAACTTCCTTGTCGGGCTGGCGAACGGATTCCTCCGGGCGGGCAGGTCTGAACCGTTGATTCGTTAGTATTGAATGGAGATGGCATGAAAATAGAGAGATTTGAGGATATTGAGGCGTGGCAATTAGCACGGGATCTAACTCGCAACGTCTATGACCTGACAAAGAAAGCCAAATTTAATAGCGACTTCGGTTTGAAGGGGCAAATTCAGGGTGCAGCAGGTTCATCCATGCACAATATAGCGGAAGGATTCGATTCGGAATCAAACCGTGAGTTTGTTCGTTTTCTTCGGTATGCAAAACGATCTTGTACCGAAGTCCAAAGTGAGCTTTATGTCGCTTTGGATCAACAATATATAACGAAAGCTGAATTTCAGGATGTGTATGATCAT